>JALQUL010000102.1 GCA_023260735.1 Limnohabitans sp.
TGTAAGGTGAACCACCCAACTTAGGTGCAATCAAGCCATCAGCTTGAAACACCAAATCAGATAAAGTTTCACCCGCTACTGCAATTAATTTTTTTTCTTCTGACATTTTGACTCCTTTAATTTTCAATTAAATTTTCTAATTTTAAAAACACCAACAATAAAAACGAAAAGCCAGCCAGAAGCTCTAAAACTTCTAACTGGCCTAAAAGCACTTTGAGTAGCGTTATTTTTTCAATAAACGTTGACGACGTACCACATCAATCCATACTGCAATAATAACAACTGCGCCAATTGCCATCATTTGTTTGAACTGGGACACTTCGAGTAAATTCATACCATTACGAATCATGGCAATTAAAATCGCACCTAATAAACTACCCCACAAACTACCACGGCCACCAAACAAAGAGGTACCGCCTAAAATAACGGCTGCAATAGCATCTAACTCAAACATTTGCGCCATTTTGCCACTAGAAGAATCCATTCTAGACATTAAGACAATGGCAGCTAATGCACAAGTTAAACCGCTTACTACATAGACGGCTAATTTATAACCACGGATATTAATACCGACTTGGCGAGCTCCCATTTCGTTGGAGCCAATCGCATACACATAACGGCCTAATTTAGTACTAGATAAAACAAAGCCCATTAATATAAAACAAAAGGCGGTAATCCATACTGGCATCGCCAAACCTAAAAATTCTCCGTAGCCAATCGTAGTAAATGGCTCTGGTAAACCGGCCATATCAAAACCACCGGTTAAATCAAATGCTAAACCGCGCCATAAAGTTAAACCACCTAGGGTCACAATAAAAGCAGGAATACCTACGTAAGCGACTAAATAACCATTAAACAAACCCACTGCAGCACCAATGGCAAATGCATATGCAATGGCCAAATAGGGGTCCATACCCATTTTCACTACAAAATAACCAGCCAAAGCACCTGCCAAAGCGGTTACAGCACCTACTGCTAAATCAACACCACCAGTCAAAATCACAAAAGTTTGGCCACCTGCTAACAAAGCAATCACTGAAGCTTGAGCCAAAATATTGGACAAATTTTGTCCATTTAAAAAATAAGGGGATGCAACTGACAAAAATGTCGCAAGCACCAATACTGCCACCATGGCGCCTACCCACTCTTGTCTTGCTATTCCGCGTATTGAAATGCTGCTCATAAAAGTTCCAGTGCAAAGAATCTATCAAATAAAATTTCTAATTAAAAAGGCAAACCCTAACAACTCTTTCGAGCTTGTTAGGGTGAATTCAAATCAATGAATTATTTTTTCTTCATGAATTGAGCAACGCCAGAGTCTTGCGCAAATTTATCTACATTGCTTGGCAATACCAAGAAGCTACCTGTATCGATACGAGCTTCTACTTTTTTGCCAGAACCAGCAGCAATTGCGGTTTCAATACCTACAGCACCAATTTTTGCCAACATTTGAGCGGCATTAGCTTGTTGCCAGCCGTCTTTCATCATGTCTAAACCGCCTGGTGAGCCGTCAAAACCAGCAATTTTGACTGAACCGGCTTTTAAACCAGAAGCCAACATTGCAGCCTTTGCACCTAAAGCACCGCCGTCCCATGCACAAGCAATAATTTTTGCGGTTGGGTTAGCACGCAATGCGGCTTCAACACCGTTTTGTGCCGTTGTTTGATCCCAAGTGGTTGAAACTTCAACGATTTTTACGTTTTTATGTTTTGCTTTGATTCCAGCCACAAAACCGTCTTTACGCTCACGACCAGTCGATTGTGATAAGTCACCAGTGACATAAATAACGGTGTCGCCATCTTTGATTTGACTAGCAGCCCAGTCGCCTTGAACTTGAGCTGCTTTAATGTTGTCAGTGGCAACATAACTAGTAATTTTGGCACCTGTAATGCCAGTATCAACGGCAATAACAGGAATACCAGCGGCTAAAGCTTTGTTAACAGCAGGAGCAATACCAGCACTGTCAACAGGAGCGATTGCAATTGCGCTTACTTTACGTGTGATCATGTCTTCCACGATAGCCAATTGTTTAGACAATTCGCCTTTTTCAGCTGCCAATTTAATGAATTTAACGCCAGCTTTTTTAGCGGCGGCTTCAGCACCACCGTTAATTAAGGTCCAACCTTCGTTGGTATTGCCGTTGGTAATGTAGGCTACTGTAACTTCAGCATGAGCAATAGCGGCAAAACCAGCTACTGCTAAAGCGAGGGTCAAACGACCAAAAATGCGCTTAATTGACATAACTATCTCCAATTTATTAAGTTGATAACAGGGTACAGCGGCACCCTTTGCTTGCTGCCATTGAATTAAACACTATTTTCCGACTAAATAAACCTAGGGGATTTACTAATACGTTTAAAAAAAATCTGTGGCATGCTAAAGCTTATCTAATAGGGTTTGAATCGCCCTCTTTTCTTACTACCATTTAAAACCTCGAGCGAGTTAATATCATGAGCAGTCCTGCATCCATTCTTGAAGTACGTAACCTTACCAAACATTACGGTGGAGTAAAAGCCTTAACAGATGCCAACTTCTTGCTAGCACCAAGAGAGCATGCAGCCATTGTGGGCGATAATGGCGCTGGCAAAAGCACTTTCGTAAGATTGATTACGGGGGCTGAGTCTCCTAACGCAGGCGAAATTGTTCTAGATAAAGAGAAGGTTCAATTTGACTCCCCACTTGATGCGCGTCGTCAAGGTGTAGAGACCGTTTATCAAACTTTGGCATTGGCTGAAGACCTAGACGTGCCAGCCAATATTTTTTTAGGTCGTGAATTAACCCATTTATCTTTAGGGCCTTTGTCTATTTTGAACCACAAGGCTATGCGTGAGCAATCAGTAGAGATGCTTTCTACGACCGGTGTAAAAATCCAAGATCTAAGCGAAAGTTTACGTGGTATGTCGGGTGGCCAACGTCAATGTGTCGCCATTGCACGCGCCGCTGGTTTTGCCAAAAAACTCATTATTTTAGATGAGCCTACTGCCGCCTTAGGTGTGCAAGAGACCGCCCGTGTTGAGGGCATTATTAAAGGCCTAAAAGAGCGTCAAATCCCGCTCATTATTATTAGCCATAACTTGCGTCAAGTATTTGATTTAGTTGACAGAATTTGGGTTTTCAGACAAGGCCGCATTATTGCATCGCTTGAAACCAAAAAAACCAATCCCGAACAAATTGTGGCGCTTATTACTGGAGCTATTTCTCCTGAGTCAGTAGGCGAGCATATTTTGCCTGCAAACGTCATGCGTGGAACTCAAGAAGCCGCTTTAGCTTAAGGAAACTATCCAAAGTTTCTTTAAATAATCATCCAAAGAAAGCGACTCAACGTGTTACTTCATATAGATCCTATTATTACTCCCGAATTATTATTTGCACTGGCCGATATCGGCCACGATGATGCTGTTGCGGTAGTCGATGCTAACTTTACCTCTCGTAAACTAGCCAATGGTCGTCCAGTGATTAGAATGCCTGGCTTATCTTTATTACGTGTAAGTCAAGCGATTTTGTCTGTCCTACCCTTAGATACCGACTTAAAATATCCCATTTCTCACATGAAAGTGTGTCACACTCCCGATGGTTTTAGAAATGAAGCGCAGCAAGAAGTAGTGTCTCATTTAGCAAGTAAAGGTTTTTTAGAAACCCAAGTAGAAGCCATCGAGCGTTTTGCTTTTTATGAACGCCTCTCTGATGCTCAAGTGATTGTGCAAACGGGTGACCTTCGTCCCTACGCTAACTTTATGTTTTACAAAGGTTTGGTCACTTCATTTCAGCCTCATTCAAATTAACTCATCGCCCTATAGCACCGTGAACGAATTTCCAACTTCGCATAATCTAGAAATGATGACCGACGCTTCGCAATCACTTTTAGCCTCCGATTCTGCAACTGATGAGTTGGTAAGGCCTAGAGGATCTAATCACGGGGGCATGCGTCAATTCAACGAGCGAATCGTTTTACAATCGATTCGTCTTCATGGTGCCTTACCTAAGGCCGATGTCGCACGCATGACGCATTTGAGTACTCAAACTGCATCTGTCATTATCAATAAATTGTTAGCCGAAGGTCTGTTGCAAAGGCAAGATCGTTTACGGGGCAAAATTGGTCAACCCTCTATTCCCATAGGACTCAACCCCGATGGGGCTTTTTCTGTAGGCATTAAAATTGGCCGAAGAGGACTACATGTGTTAGCCCTTGATTTCGCAGGAAAAGTGAGGCACAGAGAACTCTTGGCCTATGAGTTTCCAGAACCTGAACAAGTATTTGTGGCGATTGCTCATTGTTTTAGCCAAATTCAAGCCGTTTTAGGTAAAGAGTTGAGTGAAAAAATGGTGGGGGTTGGTGTGGCGGCCCCACTTCACCTAGACGGTTGGACAGAATTGTTAGGTGGCTCTGAACAAGAAAAACGTGCCAAACTTTGGAATCATGTTGATATTGTGCAAAGAGTGCATGAAATAACCGGTTTACCAGTCGAGTTTGCAAAAGACACCACTGCTGCATGTGTAGCCGAATTGGTTTCAGGGCAAGGCCGAAGTCTGCCTACTTTTTTGTATTTTTACATAGGTACCTTCATTGGAGGTGGGCTTGTGATTGACTCTCATCTCTATCCAGGACAAACTGGCAACGCTGGAGCCCTCGGATCCTTTCCTTTGGGTCTTGCAAACGGTAACTCTCCCTATCAATTGTTATCAAAAGCCTCAGGTATCAGCCTTGAAAATGCACTTCAAAATGCAGGTTATCCAGCAGGTGCTGCTCATGACGAAAGAGCCCTTGAAAGCAAGGCTTTTCCTCACACACAGGCCTGGTTAGATGAGGCTTGCCCAGCGATTGCAATGGCTATCGTAAGCTCTACGGCACTGCTAGAATTAGATGGTGTAATCATTGATGGCACATTGGATAGAAAGTTATTAGGTCTTATTATTGAGGGTGTTAAACAAGCGTTAAGCCGTTACAACCTTGAAGGGCTACATTTACCGAGCATAAAAAACGGTACTATAGGTCGAGAAGCAAAGGCAATGGGGGGGGCACTACTCCCACTTTATGCTCATTTTGCCCCCGACCGAGCCATCTTCTTGAAGCAAGCACCGGTTTAATGCTTTGTTTTTGAATCAATCACTTTTTTTTATTTGAGTACCGTATATGACCGCTCTTTATTTAGATTCAGCCAACACCCAAGAATGGGCGCAAATTAGTCAATTAGGCTTAAGTCGCAGAGTCACTTGCAATCCGTTGTTAATACAAGCTCTAGGATTACCAGTCACAATGGCCACCTTAGAGCAACTCGCTCAAGAAAGCGTGCGCTTAGGCTTAGAAGAACTGCATTTACAGGCCTGGCCCAATGAACATGGAGATTGGTACCCAATCGCCCAGGCCATTGCCAATTTAGGCGATCACATTGTGGTGAAACTGCCAGCAGTTGCTGCGGCCATGGTGGCAGCGATACAATTAAAGCAAAGAGGCCACAAAATTTTAATTACCGCCATTAGCAACCCTATTCATGCCTTATGGGCTTCTCAAGTTGGAGCTGACTATGTAGCACCTTATGTGGGGCGCTTACAAGAGGCCGGTGTTGATACCCACGCGCTTTTAAGTAGCATGGTAGTACAACAAAAATTAGGTGGCCCAATTGTTTTAGCGGCTAGTATTCGCAACCTTGAAATGCTCAATCAAGTAATTCAAACAGGAGTAGCAGCGGTTACCGTGCAAAAGAAACTGATCCATGAAGGTTTAACCGATGCTCAAACCTTTTTAGCCGTACAACAATTTGAAGCAGCCCGCCAAGGCTAATTTTAAATGTAGTTGAATTCAATCAATAGCAAAAAGCCAAAAATTAATTTTTTTGGCTTTTTTTTATTTTTTTGTAAGATTTTTATACTAGCTCCGACTTATCAATGAAGAACCAATTAATAAAGTTCTTTTTTATTCTTAATAGGAGCATTCAATGAGTACCCATAAAAAACTTCAAGCGGTCACCGGCGCATCTTTAGCCCTCGCCTTCGGTGCAGCCATGACTTTATCAGTTATTCCAGCACAAGCCCAAAGCAAAGAAAAATGTTTTGGCGTATCTCTTAAAGGTAAAAACGATTGTGCAGCCGGTCCTGGCACCTCTTGTGCAGGCAGCTCTACCAAAGACTATCAAGGTAATGCATGGACTTATGTTCCTGCTGGCTCATGCGAAAAAACAGTTTCCAAAACATCTTCTACTGGTTTTGGTATGCTAAAAGAGTTCAAAGAAAAATCTTAAAAATATTACCTGACTTCAATAAAAGGTAATAAAAATGGATCACTTGTTTTCTCAATATGGCAGTTTAACAACTGATGTGGGTTGTGGTTTTAAACCACAACATTGGCATGATCTACAAAATCAACAACAGCCAATTGGCTTTTTTGAGGTTCATGCTGAAAATTATTTAGTGGCAGGTGGACCATTTTTACAGCAACTCCAATGGATTCGAGAGAATTACCAACTCTCTATTCATGGCGTAGGTTTATCTATTGGTGGCCCTCAAATTGATAAAACACATTTAAAAGCGATTGCCCATTTAATCAATCGTTTTGAACCCCATCATTTTTCTGAACATTTAGCTTGGTCTAGTCATGGTGGCAATTATTACAACGACTTATTGCCCCTGCCCTATCATCAAGCATCCTTGAAAAAAGTAGTCAGCCATATTCAACAAGTACAAGAAGCGATTCAACGCCCCTTAATCCTTGAAAACCTCTCTAGTTATTTAAGCTACTCTAGCAGTACATTTTCAGAGGCACAATTTTTAACCGAAGTAGTCAAACAAACCGGTTGTTATTTATTGCTGGATGTGAACAATGTATATGTGAGTGGAATAAATTTGCAAATGAATCCACATCAGTACTTGCAAGATTTACCCTTAGAACATGTCAAACAAATACATTTAGCTGGTTTTTTTGAAGACCAGGATGACAATGGCGATCGATTATTAATCGATCATCATGGTGCACCAATTGATAATGAAGTATGGGCCTTATATGAATACAGCTTAACACTCATCAAGCAAAAAACCAATTGCAGGATATTGCCCACTTTAATAGAGCGCGACAATTTTATCCCTAGCTTAGACACCTTAATAAACGAAGCTTTGTTAGCACAAAAAATTCAACAAAAAGTGCTACAAAACGAGTTGGGTAATAGCCGTGTGATAACTAATAAAACTCAATATGAATTTGCTTAATCAATTGCAGCATGAGTGGAGTACTGCACTACTACAAGCTCATC
>JALQUL010000160.1 GCA_023260735.1 Limnohabitans sp.
GCAACTCGTTGGCTTTTATTTAGGCTGGAAGGGTGGCCCAGGCCGTGGTCGTGCTTTAGGCTGTGGTGAAGTTAAATTCACTGGTCAAGTTTTGCCAACTGGCAAATTAGTGCGCTATCACATTGATCTTAAACGTGTCATTATGCGTAAACTAGTAATGGGCATTGCCGATGCCCGAATGGAAATCGATGGGCGTGAAATTTATACGGCCACCGACCTTAAAGTTGGTCTTTTTACCAACACTGAAAATTTTTGATTCGTCTTTAAAGGTCAATTTATGCGTCGCGTTGTTGTAACAGGTATGGGTATTGTTTCAAGCTTGGGTAATAACCAAGCTGAAGTTTTGGACAGCTTGAAGAATGGTCGCTCCGGCATTACCTTTCAACAAGAATATGCTGACAGAGGTATGCGCTCTCATGTAGCGGGCTCAGTCAATATTGACTACGAATCAATGATTGATCGTAAATTAAGCCGTTTTATGGGTCCTGCTCATGCTTATGCCTGGATTGCTATGCAAGAAGCAATCGCACAATCTGGCTTAACCCCCGATCAAGTCTCTCATGTAAGGACCGGTTTAATCGCTGGCGCTGGTGGCACTTCAACTAGCTCCATGCTTGAATCTACCAATATTTTGGCCGAAAAAGGTATTCGCCGTGTTGGTCCTTACATGGTTACTAAAACCATGTCGAGTGGCGTGGCAGCTTGCTTGGCTACTGGTGCAGAAATCAAAGGCATTAACTATAGTATTAGCTCTGCTTGCTCTACTAGTGCTCACTGTATTGGTGCTGGCATGGAACAAATTCAATTAGGCAAACAAGACATTATTTTTGCTGGTGGTTGTGAAGAAGAACACTGGACCATGTCATTCTTATTTGATGCTATGGGTGCCTTGTCTAGTAAATACAATGCTGCTCCCGAAACCGCCTCACGCACCTATGATGCTACCCGAGATGGTTTTGTTATTTCTGGTGGTGGTGGTATGTTAGTGCTTGAAGAACTTGAGCATGCCAAAGAACGTGGCGCTACTATTTTGGCCGAATTAGTCGGCTATGGTGCTACCTCCGATGGCTACGACATGGTAGCTCCTTCTGGTGAAGGTGCAAAACGTTGCATGGAGCTAGCTCTAGAGGGCGTGACGACACCGATTGATTACATCAATACTCACGGTACTAGCACCCCTGTAGGAGACCTTAAAGAGCTCGAAGCCATTAAAGCGGTCTTTGGCGATAAAGTCCCTGCTTTTGCTTCCACCAAGTCTTTGTCTGGTCACGCATTAGGGGCTGCAGGTGTGAACGAAGCCATTTACACCTTATTAATGATGCAAAACCGTTTTATTGCGGCTTCTGCCAACATCACCGAACTCGACCCTGCAGCTCAAGGTATGCCAGTGGTAGTAAACCGTATTGATAACATTGATATTAAAACTGCTATGTCGAATAGCTTTGGTTTCGGTGGCACTAATGCAACCCTTACCTTTGCAAAATACGAAGCGTAAAACTTATCGCTATTCACTTGGTATTTAACCAAGTTTAGTTAATAAAAAACCCGATCACCTTTTAAAGCTTGATCGGGTTTTTTATAACTGGTTACCAAAACAAATCATAGGTAAATTAAAGACACCTTAATGCCCAAGACTAAGCTTAGGCCAATAAAAAGATTATTTCTTTTTACTGCCTAATTTAGATTCAGTACCTTTCATTAAACGGCTTAAGTTTTCTGCATGACGTAGTAATAAAAAACCTGCAATAAATACCAAGGCTGCGGCAATAATACCGTCCATATTCCAAGCCACACCACTCACTAAGACATAATAAAACGGTGCAAAAATAGCAGCCGTTACCGATGCCAAAGAAGAATATCTAAAGAATACCGCCATAATGATCCAAGTGAGGGCTACTGCCAAGCCCAACCATGGGCTAATACCTAACACCACACCTAAAGCAGTTGCCACCCCCTTACCGCCTTTCAATTTAAAGAAGATGGGGTAAACATGGCCTAAAAAAGCAGCTACACCCACTAAGGCAAGTGCACCTGAATAAAGTCCGTAAGCATCGCCATATTGCACGACTAAAAACACTGGCAACCAGCCCTTAGCTGCATCAAGCAATAAAGTCAAAATGGCGGCCACCTTGCTACCCGAACGCAACACATTGGTGGCTCCTGGGTTTTTACTGCCAAAAGTGCGGGGGTCTGATAAGCCCATCAAACGGCTCACCACTACTGCAAAAGAAATAGAGCCTAATAAATAAGCGACTAAAACAGCCGCTCCAACATATATAAAATCCAATTCAAACTCCTTATTGTTATAACTCGATGGCACATTCTACTAAAACCGGATTTAACAAATCAATGCACACTTGTGGCGAAATTCCAATTAAAAAACCTCTCCGCCCACCATTAATGACTATTTTAGGCAATTGTGAAATAGTTTTTTCCATAAATACCCGCATTTGTTTTTTGGTGGCAAATGGCGAAGTACCGCCCACCAAATAACCGCTGTATTTATTGGCTATTTCGGGCAGGCAGGGTTGCACGGTTTTTAAACCCGCTTGCCTAGCTAAAGCCTTAGTGGAAACCTTTTTATTGCCATGCATTAACACTACCAAGGGCTGCTTGTTTTCGTCTTCCATGATTAAAGTTTTCACCACAGAAAAAGGATCAAGGCCCAAGACTTGAGCACTATATGCTGCACCACCATGGGGTTCATAGTCGTATAAATACTCTTCAAAAACGACCTTGTTGGCTTTTAATAACAAGGTTGCTTGGGTTTGTGGTGCTGCAGATTTAGCCACTTTAAGACTTCACTTCTAAATAAAAAAATTATTGGGCAGGATCTCTAATATCCCAGCGCACAGCATCTACCGCTGCCATTATTTCAGGACTAAGTTTCACTTCGCTAGCCTCTACACACTCATGCAACTGCTCGACCGTGGTGCAACCAATAATAGTACTGGTTATAAATGATTTATGCCTACAAAAAGCCAAGGACAATTGCGTTAGGCTTAGACCAAAAGCTTTGGCTACCTCACCATAACGACGAGTCGCAATAAGTGTTTCGGGGCGCACATAACGTGGGCTCCAGGTAGGCGGGAAATGGGTTAAACGGCCTACCGGTTTACCTTCTTTGGTATAACCACCCGCATCGTATTTACCAGTTAAACGCCCAAAAGCCAATGGAGAATAAGCCAAGATACCCACATTTTCTCGCAGGCACACTTCATCTAGGCCATTTTCAATTTGACGATTTAACAAATTGTAGGCATTTTGCATACTGGCAATCATGGGTAAATTAGCCTGCTTGGCTATTTTAGAATATTCCATAATGCCCCACGGAGTTTCGTTAGACACCCCCACATAACGAATTTTTCCAGCCTTTACCAAGTTTTGCATGGCTTCCAAAACCTCATCAAAACCAGGGGTAGGACGGTCTTTGCTAGGATCATAATATAAAGCACCAAACACAGGCACATTACGGCTTGGCCAATGGATTTGATACAAGTCGATGTGATCAGTTTTTAAACGAGCTAGACTGTCGTTACAGGCTTGCTCTATGGTGGCTTTGTTCGGATAACTACCCTCACGTATCCAATTCATGCCACGCGCTGGGCCTGCTACCTTGCTGGCCAAAACAATGTTGTCTCGTTTGCCTGGATTTTTTTCAAACCAATTACCAATAAACCGTTCGGTATCACCGTAAGTAGTTTCACGGGCCATGACCGGATACATCTCTGCGGTATCAATAAAATGCAAACCTAAATCATAAGCCGCATCAAGCTGTTGAAAAGCTTGTTCTTGATTATTTTGTTCACCAAACGTCATGGTACCCAAACAAATAGGCGTTACCATTAAATCACTTTGACCCAATTGAACTTTTTTCATTTTTGACCTGTTAAAAAAATAAAGATGAAAACAATCTAAAAAGACGATTCACTATAAACTAAAAAATGCATTATTTTGGCAAATCGCTTGCAGACAAAGCCTGTGCCCTTGCTTGCTCTTGCAAGCGCAAAACACGGCGTTGTACTTTACCTGTGGTGGTCATGGGCAGAGCCTCTACAAACTCAATTTCTTTGGGATATTCATAAGGTGCCAACAAACCTTTTACATGCGCTTGTAGTTGCCTTTCTAGGGCCTGATAATGGCTTTGTTTTTCTTGCTCAGTGGCAGCTACAGGGGGTAACATTTGCGGGGCTAACACCACATAGGCTTTTACTACTGCACCACGGTCGGGATCAGGTTTAGGCACTACCGCTGCATTGACCACCGCCTCATGTTTCACTAAACAGTTTTCTACTTCGCTGGGACCAATGCGGTAGCCTGCCGCCTTAAACACATCATCGGCACGGCCTTGGTACCACAAATAACCCTCTTCATCGGCATAGGCCAAGTCACCTGTACGACACCAATCATTGGTAAATTTATCTTTTGTGGCAGCTTGGTTTTTCCAATAACCTAAAAAGAAAATCGGATCAGGTTGACCATGTAAATTAAAGCGGTTAATGGAGACATCACCAATTTCATTAGACTTGCATATTTCGCCATTTT
>JALQUL010000175.1 GCA_023260735.1 Limnohabitans sp.
GACTGCGCATTTGAGATCGCGTGATAAAGGCCATCATGATAAAAGTGAAAATTAATAAGGCCCACCAAACCAATGATGGTGATGGCTGAAACAGCCCTACTGTTTCGGAGTGATGACTGTTAGTGTTTTCGTTATGAGTCATTGAGCCAACACTAGGAGCGATTTTTTCAATTTCTGCTAAGGGAATATTGTTTTCATCGCCTGCAATATAATTAGGAATAATATGCTTAATATTATTAAATGAATCGTGCTTATTCGCTAAACCCACAGCTAAAGCATATGGCTCTTGACCGGTTGCCAAAAAAATAAGTTCTACAGGAGTAAAAATCACCTCAATTTTAGGCATTAATGTCAAATCATTTTTTGCTTGATTTTGTGGATTGATAAGTTCAATTCTAAATGCCTCATAAGCATTGGGGCTTATTTTTAACTCGTTAGAGATTGGGTTTACCTGATGATTGCTATAAGGCAAAATGGTGGTTTGCCCTAGCGCTTGCCAATGAGAGGAGTCTTTTTGTTGCGCCCATAATTGAACTGTCATGGGTGCTACCCCCGATAATACAGTGAGTAACAAACCCGAAATGCTTGCGCTATAGGGGTTATGTGCAATCCATGCCTTACTCACAATATCTTTATCGACTTTGAGCTCTGTGGTTTGACGAGTCGCCTGTGTTTTTATACTGGTTAATTCTAAATAGGCTTTTTTAAACACCACCGGTACTGCCACACCATTTGAGTTGGTCCATACCAAGCGTAAATATTGATCTTTGAGTTGCACCAGTTCAAGGTCAATTCGGCTAAGCGGGGTATGGTCTATGCTAGGCCTTATGGGCTTGACTTCAATATTTTGGTATAAAACGGTATCGGCAATTGTGCGCCAAGACATTAAATCGTGACTTGCTTGCAAATGGAAATGAATGGCTTGTTGCTCGGGTAGCACCACTTGAAACACAAAAGACTCTAAGTTGCTACTAATATTGCGAGTATCAAATACTACCCCCATATCTACCTTAGCTCCAGACAAAGGCGTTTGTGTGCCGTTGGGGCTCACTAAACGGGCCGTGCTTATTCCATTTTTTTCAAGTATTTCAAGCTTCATGCCCTCGAAGGATTGTGAAGTACGCCCCTTCACAAGAATCGGTTTTAAATCAATAGTTGCTTGACCAATACCCTTTTTGTTTGGTTTTGAACTCAATAATGCAGAGTCCATTTTTTGACCCTTGTGGTCAATTACATAGACATCATTAAGCAGTTTGTTTTGTGAAGACATTAACACATCACTGTTTAACTCGACTCTTTGCAAATTACTTTTGCTGTTAATTAGCAGGCCAAAATTTTGCGTTACAAAGGACAACTGAGGCGGGGGTAAATCTATGGAGGTGGTCGTAGTAGCACCTGCTATTAAAGCAACAGAGGGGTTTACTATCAAGATGAAGAGTATCATCAGGATTTTATTGAGACTTTTTGTCATTCAAATATCAGCATAAAATCCGAGTTTTTAATTGACTCAACCAAAAATAGTGGAGTCTTGTGAAGCGATTATTCACTAATAAAACTCGCTTTTACTTACAAGCCTTCGCTATTGCTAACTCCCCTGAAGAATTCGCTCATTTTTTGATATTTTTTATGCTTAAAGAGCTATTTTTTTAATAGTAAAAGTGTTGTCTTCATCATGAAATTTAATACATTTTTTACTTATTTGAACGGCTTATTCAGCTCTATCTAACACGGTTAGTGCCAGATGCCCACATTTGTTCATGTTTTTCTATGAAATCCTATTGAATTGGACAGTGATTGTTTACAATTCATTTTCTAGCAGAACCAATCTTTGCTATTAACATTTTGAACCCCCCTACTAAATGAAATATCAAGTCAGTTATATCTCCCCTGTAAAGGCCGGAAAGGTGGTGGCTGCAGCGTCTTTTGTTGTCACATTGTTTTTTACGATTATTACGGTTGTTACTTTGTTATGGAATGCGGAAAAAGAACCTACTTACAATGTATGGTACCTATTTTTTGTACCCTTTTTTAATGCTCTTTTTAGCTTTATTTTCGGCTGGGTTACCGCTTTTGTGTACAACATTGTCGCTAAGCGTGTAGGTGGTTTTGAACTTACCTTGCAAGAACCTCCACAAGGCTAGTACACTTAGCTTTTGGGAACTCGTTTAATTTAAAATTCGAGTCACCTCCCCTCCCAAAAACGATCATTTTTGATCGTTTTTTTATTTTCTAGGCTATTTTTTTACACATGAAACTCAAGGACTTTTTATCAGGTATTCCCTATGCTGGATGGGTTGTTATCTATACCGCTTTGTGCTGGGGTATGTTCGCCTCCATATTAGGTGTGGTAACACCTGAGCTAAAAAAAGAATTGGGGAATTTTCAGGATATGGGTTTGCTAATGGCGGTGTGGGCTGCAGGAAGTGTGGTGGGAGCGATTCAAGGTGGACGTTTAGCTGGAAAATTTTCTGCTCGACCTTTGTTCATTAGTTACATGTCGTTTACCGCTTTAGCACTCCTGATTATTGTGGTAGCACAGCATTTTTGGCTGGTTGCTTTTGGCTTTTTTGTTGCCTCTTTTTTTGAAGCAGCCCTTCTCACCTTAGGCCATGGAATTTTAGCTATGGTGTATCAAAACCCAATGGCAAGAGCCAGAACGCTTAGCTTAGTCGATGTCGCCTATAGCTCGGGTCATTTGTTAACGCCCACTATTGTGATTACAGTGTTGCAGTTCAATAGCGATTGGCGCTTTCCTTACCAATTATTTTTTATTCCTTTGGCGATTGCTTTATTAGCTTTTTATCCCCAAAAATATTTTACCAACCAAGCCACTGGCTTACATTCAAGCGATCATCATTCCGAAGATTTAAATCTCCACACTGCTAGCAATAGCCAAGACGCTTCTGAGTCGCCTCAAAAACCACTGTCTAATAGTTATCAACAACTACTATCTCAAGCCTCTGTACGCTGGATTATGGCTTGTGGATTCATGGCGGCCACACTTGAATGGGGGCCGGTTTTTTGGTCAGTTACTTTTGGCATTGAAGTGCTGGGAATTTCTGCTAATCAATCAAGGCAAGCTCTGCAGTTTTTTGTAGCAGGAATGGTGGCAGCCCGTATTTGGCAGGCGTTTTCACATTCTCAACTCTCTCTAGAGGGTAAGATGAAAATTTTATCTGCGGTTATTTTTATAGGAGTTGTACCCACACTCTTATTACCCTTTATTCCCCAGTTATGGCCTGCCACTAGTCTTACTGTTATTACCGGACTATTTTGGGGCTTTAATACTGTGTATGGTGTAGGTGTGGGTGTGTTTTTTCCTGTTTTATTAGCTTGGTTAATCGATAGAAATCAACACATGGCCTCCAAAGCTTCTGCCGTACTCATGATTAGCTTTACTATTGGATGCCAATTTGCGGGCTTTGTAATTGGTGCCTTAAGTGATCGAATTGGTTTGAATTGGGCTTATTGCTTATTGGGCTTGGTAGCAGTTGGCTTGTTTTTTAGTGTTTTGCAACTCAAAAAATATCCCATAAGTAAAACTGGCTAAGCATACGCCCTTTATTTTTAATTAACAGTTCAGGTCTATATTGATTGGAATACGCAAAGGTCTGAGCTAAAATCCTTTCATCCAAATTTGCTATTAATAGCCAGTAAAAAAAATTATACGGAGACACAACTCATGCGTTTACTCATTGCTGAAGATGATCAAGTATTAGCAGATGGATTATTAAGAACTCTACGTAGTTCTGGTGCGGCAGTCGATCATGTGGCAGATGGTGCACAAGCCGATGCCGCTCTAATGACCAATACCGAATTCGATTTATTAATTCTTGATCTTGGACTCCCCCGAATGCATGGTTTAGAGGTGTTACGCCGATTACGTGCCCGTGGCTCCAAACTACCCGTGTTAATTTTAACGGCAGCCGACAGTATTGAAGAGCGTGTGAAGGGCCTCGATTTTGGTGCCGATGACTACATGGCCAAACCTTTTAGTTTGCAAGAACTAGAAGCAAGGGTAAGGGCTTTGACCAGGCGAGGTATGGGTGGCACTACCAATTTAATTAAACACGGCCCGCTTGAATATGATCAAGGTGGCAGAGTGGCTAGCATTGAGGGCAAAATGATTGATCTTTCTGCCCGCGAACTTGGTTTGCTTGAGGTTTTGTTGCAACGCACTGGTCGTTTAGTCAGCAAAGATCAATTAGTTGAGCGTTTATGCGAATGGGGCGAAGAGGTCAGCAACAATGCCATTGAAGTGTATATTCACCGCTTACGCAAAAAAATTGAAAAAGGACCTATTCGTATTGTGACAGTGCGTGGCCTGGGTTATTGCCTAGAAAAAATTAACGCTTAAACGGCGTTTTTATTCAAGGTCATTTTTATTGTGTCTGAAACCAAACGAGAACAAAGATCACTTTTTGGCGAAATTCTTGATTGGATGTTAACGCCTTTGCTTTTGTTATGGCCCGCAAGTTTGGTTTTAACTTGGTTGGTCGCACAAAGTATTGCCGATAAACCCTTCGATAGGGGCCTTGAATATAACGTACAGGCTCTTGCACAGTTGGTGAGTTTGGTCGATAGCAGGCAAGTGCAGTTTAATTTACCTCAGCCGGCTAGGCAGCTATTACGTGCCGATGAAGCGGATCAAATTTATTATCAAGTTTTGGGTTTAAAAGGCGAGTTAATTAGTGGCGATAAAGATATGCCCTTGCCTACTGAAGGTACTAAAGGTGAATTTGGCGAGACTTTTTTGCGTGAAGACGAAATGCGTGGACTCAAGGTGCGAGTGGCAGCGACTTGGGTCGATTTAGGTTTAACAAACGGTCAAAAAGTTTTGGTTCAAGTCGCTGAAACCCGAGAAAAAAGATCCGTGCTCGCCACTGAAATTATCAAGGGGGTTATGTTGCCTCAATTTGTGATTTTACCCTTGGCGGTTTTATTAGTGTGGTTGGCATTGGTTAGAGGCATTAAGCCCTTACATCAACTCGAAAGCCGCATTCGAGCCAGAAAACCCGATGATTTAAGCCCACTCGACGACAGCACAGTACCTCAAGAAGTAGCACCAGTGGTTTCGGCTGTAAATGATTTGCTTGACCGATTAAAAGACTCGATTGCAACTCAAAAACGTTTTTTAGCAGACGCTGCACATCAATTAAAAACCCCTCTAGCAGGTCTTAGAATGCAGGCGGACTTAGCTTTGCGTGCGAACGCTAGCGAGCAAGATTTAAAATTATCTTTGCAACAAATTGGTCGCTCTAGTGTGAGAGCTACCCATACAGTGAATCAATTATTGTCTTTGGCAAGAGCCGAAAGTGGTGCGGTTACCAATCAATTATGTGACTTGGCCGATTTAGTCATTGAAGTGGTGCAAGACTCAGTACCCAAAGCACTTGATCGAAAAATTGACTTGGGCTACGAAGGCGTAGAACCTGATGACCCAAATGGTAAGTTAATGGGCAACCCCACCTTGCTTAAAGAGTTAACTCGTAATTTAGTCGATAACGCGATTCATTATTCACCCACCAACGGCAGTCATATTGGTGTGGTCACGGTAAGGCTGTTATTGGATAAATTCAGCCACACCATTGTGTTGCAAGTGGAAGATAATGGGCCAGGTATTCCTGAATCGGAACGAGAACTGGTTTTACAACCGTTTTACCGAGCTTTAGGAACCAATGCCGACGGATCGGGTTTGGGCTTGGCGATTGTTCAGGAGATTGCACAAAAACATTCCGCCACTTTGACGATTGAGGCAGCTAGCAATAACTTTTTCCATCCTGGCTCTATTTTTAGCGTGCGATTTCACACTTTAGCAGCAGAACAAGTTCAATCTATTACAGGCTCCCCATCGGTATAACCAGAATGAACCTCATCAGTTTATTACCGTGGGGTGTTGCGATCGCAAGCACCCAACCAATAGCCAGGTAATTTTTCTTTTAAATCCTCTAATTCTGGCTTCAATGCTTTACTTAATTTGGGAATGACCAACACCGAATTAGGTTGACGAGTGTCATCCTCTACTACTTTAGCAGTTCTAATGCCAAAACGAATCATTGATCTTTTTGCATCATTGGCTTTTTCTTCGCTATCAAAACTTGCTAAAACAAAACCAGGTTGTAATTTTGGATTTTTAACAATTTCATAATCTACCCCTCGGGCCTTTAGCTCTTGTTCTTTTTTAGCAAAATCTTTTTTATCTGGATATTTACCCATATATACCAACCAACCAGAAGGTACTTTTAATTGGCTTATTTTCCAGCTATTGGCTGGGAATTTTTTCTGCAAAATTGTTTTAACTTGTGCGACTTGTTTCCCTGTTAACAAGGCCGATTGTTGACAACTAAATTGACCGACATTGTTGTCTTCGCTAACTTCTTTGTTTTTAACTGGAGTTACACTTGCGACGGTGGTACTGGCAACGCTTAACACTGGCTCTGGTACTGGTACTGGTATTGGCGCTGGGGTTGTTGGGCTTGTTAATGCAGCGGCCTGATTGCTACTCACCTGAATAGCGGATGCTGCAACGCTGGCCACATCAGTACTAGTTGCATTACTTGCATTATTGACTGCTTGATTAGCAGAGGCTACCACAACACTTTGCGGTGTAGCTGTTTTATTAAGGCCAATAATAATGTGATCGGGCTCTATTTGCCGATTGAGTCGTTCAGTTTCTAGATGCGACTTACTGCCTAGTCCTAAAGGACTTAAGAAACCTTGCGCCCAAATAAAATAAATGAGATTGGCCAATACCAAACTCATAAATACAATAAATAATGATTTTGTACGCATTTGACGCTTACTCTAACTAGGATCGGAGGATATTTGATTTTGATCTAAGTTATCTTGCTGAATAACTGGTGCTACCGAATTTTGTACTAATTCTGGATGCGAAGAAGGAATAGCCTCTAAAGGTTCGGAGCGACTTACCGGCCTTACACTTACTTCACCACTTAAAATAGCTTCGGTGTGATCTTGTGTTTTAACTAATAATTGTCCTTTGGTATCTACACCTAAAGCCCAGCCCTCTCGACCGTCACTTAAAACTACCGCATGGCCTGCCAACACATCTTTATCGACAAACTCGGCATGGAACGGTAAAAAACCTTGGTCATTATCTTGAAATTTTTCAAGTGCTTTTAAAATAGAACTGGCAATTGGCAGAATAATTTCTGTGTTAACCGCTTGTGGTAATACGTCCTGAACGCAGGCCATCGCTTGGTCAAGTTCTGGGTATTGTTGCGGCGCAATGTTAATTCCTACGCCCACAATCAAATAACTAATATTGACTTGCTTGGTAGCTGATGAGTCATGCATTTGCGCCTGACTCACCGCCTCTATTAATATGCCACCTAATTTTGGACCAGGCAAGCCACCCTCTTTGGCCCTCATCCATAAATCATTGGGCCATTTAAGGCCAATATCAGGATGCAAGGCTTGTGCAATCGCCAAGCCCACCACCAAGGACAAGCCTGACCAGTTACTCAAATTGACTGGAATACCAAGAGAAAAAGTAAGTGAGCTAGCAGCATTACTTTGCCAGGCCTTGCCATGTCGACCTCTTCCGGCCGTTTGAGTTTCAGCAATTAACAAGGTGGCAGGGGCCGCAATAAATTGCGCCACCTCCTCACCTTCTGTTTTTCTAATAGAGGCTACTTTTTGTTGAAAATCTTTAAACCGGCGTTGTAGCTCTGAATTGGTGGAGTCAACAGACGGCAAACACTCAACCGAAATCGGACCCCATAGAGATGATAAATTTTGATTTAATTCATCAATTGGCCAATTAAGTTGTAATTTCACAACATCTGTAGCACTCATATTATATTTCTTTTCTCAAAAAGTGAGTTTATTTAGCTTTTGCCGGTTTTCTTTTGGGCGCTAATAGCGTACCACGACAATTTTTAGAGCCACACCAACATGGATATTCGGCTTTTAACTTCGCTGTATAACGTTCATCTAATATCAACCCGTAATCATAATTGAGCTCTTCCCCCGCTTTTATGTCTTTTATTGCGATAATAAAGACACGATTTCCTTGCTCATCTGCTACACAATTGGGGTCGCAGGAGTGATTAATCCATCTTGAAGAGTTACCACCAACCTTGGCGTCAATGACATGATCTTCATCAATATGGAAATAAAAAGTATGATTGGGATCTTTTGGGTCGTGTGGATGACGTAATTGCGCCTCTTTCCACGAAATAATCTCCCCAACATACTCCACAATAGAGGTTCCGGCGGGAATGGCTTGAAGCGCAAAAACGCCTTTACCGTGTACACCGCTTGAACGAACTTGAATTCGACGACCGCTTAAACTCATAATAGTAGAAAAATAGTGCTAATTTTTGATGAAGTTAAATATATGCGAACAAAAAGGCAATAATGCGCACTTGAACGCTTATATAGATATATAAAAAAACAACCTACGATTGTAGACAGATGAAAACCCTAGTTATTGCTGAAAAGCCCTCCGTTGCCCAAGATATTGTCCGTGCTTTGACCAGTTCAAGCGGAAAATTCGAGAAAGCAGCCGATTATTTTGAAAATGACCAGTATGTAGTGACCAGCGCTGTTGGTCACTTGGTCGAAATTTGTGCCCCAGAAAGTGTTGATGTTAAACGCGGAAAGTGGAGTTTTGCCAATTTACCTGTTATTCCTCCAGAGTTTGACATCAAACCCATAGAAAAAACCAAAGCCCGATTAACTGCTGTTACTAAATTAGCGAAGCGTAAAGATATTGGCGCACTCATTAACGCATGTGACGCAGGCCGTGAAGGTGAGTTAATTTTTAGGCTGATTCAGCAATTTTCTAAAGTGAAATTGCCGGTTCAGCGTTTATGGTTGCAATCTATGACTTTAGATGCGATTCGCGATGGTTTTGCCCATTTGCGCACCGATAAACAAATGCAACCCTTGGCCGATGCCGCTCGTTGTCGCTCTGAGGCCGATTGGTTAGTTGGCATTAACGGCACACGTGCCATGACAGCCTTTAACTCCCGAGATGGTGGATTTTTCTTAACGACTGTGGGTAGAGTTCAAACCCCTACACTTTCTTTAATGGTAGAGCGCGAAGAAAAAATACGTAAGTTTATTTCTCGTGATTATTTTGAGGTTCATGCCGAATTTGCGGCTAAAGCGGGCTTGTATCCTGCGAAATGGTTTAATCCACAGCACAAAAAAACCGATGATGTCGAGCAAAAAGCCGACCGTATTTGGGATGAAAAACAAGCCAATGCGATTGCTCAAGCGGTCAGAGGTAAAGCTGCTACGGTCACTGAAGAAAGTAAGCCAGCCAATCAAGCATCGCCTTTATTGTTTGATTTAACCTCTTTGCAGCGTGAGGCCAATAGTAAATTTGGTTTTTCTGCTAAATCAACTTTAGCCATTGCACAAAGTCTTTACGAGCGCCATAAAGCCTTAACTTATCCACGTACCGACTCTCGTGCTCTACCCGAGGATTACCTAGACGTCGCCAAACAAACTTTTGCTATGTTGGCGGGTAGTGGAATGCAACATTTAGCTTCTCACGCTGCATTAGCGATTAAAAATGGCTATATCAAGCCAAGTAAACGCATTTTTGATAATGCAAAGGTCAGCGATCACTTTGCGATTATTCCTACTCTGCAAGAGCCCGCTAGCTTAAGCGAACAAGAACAAAAAATTTATGATTTGGTGGTAAAACGTTTTATGGCTGTTTTTTACCCTAGCGCCCAATTTCAAGTTACCACCCGAATCAGCCAAGTACAAGAGCATCAATTCAAGTCAGAAGGCAAGGTTTTAGTCAACCCAGGTTGGATGGCCATTTATGGCAAGGAAGCCTTTGAAGAAGCCGATGGCAATGAAAGCAAATCCGATGGCAAAGGCTCTAATAGCTTAGTGCCGGTGACTGCCGGTGAAAAACCAATTGCAGAAACCGCTAATGCCAAAAGCCTCAAAACCAAACCACCTGCGCGATATTCAGAAGCCACTCTTTTGGGTGCCATGGAAAGTGCGGGCAAAAACGTTGAAGATGATGAATTGCGTGAAGCCATGCAAGAAAAAGGTTTGGGTACTCCGGCTACTAGGTCCTCTATTATTGAGGGCTTGCTTAATGAAAAATACATGTTGCGCGAAGGCCGTGAATTAATTCCTACTGCCAAAGCCTTTCAACTCATGACGCTTTTACGAGGCCTAGAAGTAGAAGAGTTAACCAAACCTGAATTAACGGGAGAGTGGGAATATAAACTCTCCCAAATGGAACACGGTAAATTATCGCGTGATAGTTTTATGGCTGAAATTGCCGCCATGACCGAGCGCATGGTGAAAAAGGCCAAAGAATACGACCGCGAAACCGTACCAGGCGACTATGCGACGCTTCAAACCCCTTGTCCAAATTGTGGTGGTGTGGTGCTTGAAAACTATCGCCGTTATAGCTGTAGCGGAATTGCGGGCAAACATGAGGGTTGTGGATTTTCTTTTGGCAAAACACCAGGTGGCAGAACTTTTGAGTTGGCCGAAGTAGAAGCCTTTTTGCGTGATCGCAAAATTGGCCCATTAGATGGCTTTCGCTCTAAAGCAGGTTGGCCTTTTGTGGCCGAATTAGCTTTAGTTAAAGATGAAGAAACACAAAACTATAAGCTAGAATTTGATTTTGGTGATGATGGTGCAGATGGTGAAAGTGGAGAAATTATTGATTTCTCTGGCAAAGAGAGTTTAGGTAAATGCCCTAAATGTGGTTCTGATGTGTTCGAGCACGGCAAAAACTATGTTTGCTCTAAAACAGTACCCACCAATGATCAAGTCACCCCTAGTTGCGATTTCAAAAGTGGCCAAATTATTTTGCAGCAACCCATTAGCCGTGAACAAATGACTCAGTTATTGCGAGACGGTAAAACCGATTTACTTGATAAATTTGTTTCTAGTCGCACCCGTCGTAACTTTAAAGCACATTTAGCTTGGGATGCAGAAGCCGGCAAAGTCAATTTTGAGTTTGCTCCTTCTAAATTTCCGGCGCGTAAAACAGCAGTAAAAACTACGGCGGTTAAAACGGCAACGGCTAAAGTACCTGCCAAAAAAGCGGTCGCTAAAACTACAGCTAAATCGACTACTCAACCAGCAGCCAAAACGCCTGCTAAAAAAGTGGCTACAAAAACAGCAGTACCTAAAAAACCACGTACTGCATCGGCGGGCGGTGGCAAAATACCAAGCACAGCATTAGCCGCAGTAATTGGTCCTGAAGCGGTATTGCGCACAGAAGCAGTTAAAAAAATCTGGGATTACATCAAAGCCAATAATTTGCAAGATGCTAAAGACAAACGCTCGATTAATGCCGACAGTAAACTCAAAGAAGTGTTTGGCAAAGACCAAGTCACTATGTTTGAGTTAGCAGGGATTTTGGGGAGGCATTTGGCGTAAGAAAGTGACTAGGCAACTTGACATAAAGCAAGCATGGTAATGATTTGGAACGGGCTAAAAATGGTTAATGTCGCCATTGAATAATCCTTTTTAACCAGTACCATGAAGGCTATCACAAGTGTATTGGAGTTTTTTTATTTGACCATTTAGTCAAGCTGTGACAAAAAAAGAATTGAAGGAAGTTGAACTTCAATTATTTACAGTAAGATTTGTATATCTTTGAATATTGTTCAGGAGTGTCAATTTCTTTGCGACTCATTTCTAGTGTCTCGTCTTTTATCTGTTCAATTGCTTCATTTTGTACCTGTGCTTCTGTCAATTTGGGTTGGCTTTTACGAATTTTAGCTTTTAACTGGTCTCCCCATTTTTTAGCATTAAGTTCATTCCCTAATTCTTGACTCAACGCATAGCACTGTGCAAGTTGTTTATTGCTAAGTGATTTTGTTTGTGCCCATGCCCCAGTGAAGGCATTGCTAGTGAGTAATGCAATAATTGCTAACTTTGATATTTTCATATGTTTCCTTTTTAGCTTTGTAAAAAAATGTTTGCAATAATATAACTTGCTTTTGGTTGTTTTTGATTGTTTTTGATTGTTTTTGATTGTTTTTGATTG
>JALQUL010000336.1 GCA_023260735.1 Limnohabitans sp.
CATACAGTAAGATATGAAAACACAATTAGCCGGACATTTATTAGTCGAATGCCTTATTGAACAAGGTGTTAGCCAAGTATTTGGCGTACCAGGTGAGAGTTATTTAGCCGTATTAGATGGTTTTTTTCATTACCAAGATCAAATTCAATTCATTATCAATCGGCAAGAAGGTGGGGCGGCCTTTATGGCAGAAGCTCAGGGGAAGCTAAATGGCCGTCCTGGCGTTTGTTTTGTTACTCGAGGACCAGGGGCTACCAATGCTTCAATAGGCGTTCATACAGCCTTCCAAGACTCTAGTCCCATGGTTTTGTTTGTTGGTGATGTCGATAGCCTCAGCCGAGACCGAGAAGCCTTTCAAGAAGTCGACTTTAGTCATTTTTTTGGCCCAGGTACCAAAGGAATGGCCAAAAGAGTAGAGCGTATTGACAGCCCTGCCCGAATTCCAGAAGTTGTAGCCAGAGCTTTTGCTACAGCAATGAATGGCAGGCCTGGCCCTGTGGTGGTGGTATTACCTGAAGATATGCTAACCCAAACCGTTACATTGGCGCCTTTACCCAAGGTTTTACCTGTTCAAAATGCTTTAACTGAACAAGCCTTGCAGCAAATTAAACAATTGCTTTTGCAAGCAACTCGACCACTCATCATCGCAGGGGGGCCATCATGGACTCAAGAGGCTGCTGTATCGCTAGAGCATTTTGCAGAGACCTGGTCATTACCAGTAGCCAACGCATTTCGTTTTCAAGACACGTTTGATAATCATCATGATTTATATGTAGGTGATGTAGGTATTGGCATTAATCCTGCTCTGGCCAAAAAAATAGCCCAAGCTGATTTGTTGTTGGTAATTGGGCCAAGATTAGGCGAAATGACCACTAGTGCTTATAGCTTAATAAAAGCACCCCTACCAGAGACTATTTTGGTGCATATTCACCTCAGTTCTGAAGAACTCAATCGGGTTTATCAAACGCCTTACGCATTTTGCGCTAGTATGGTTCAAGCAAGTCATCAGTTAAGTCAATTAACGCCAGATGAAAAAAAACCATTACCCTGGCAAGAATGGAGTCAAGCAGGCCGTCAAGATTATTTGCATAATATTCAAAATACGGT
>JALQUL010000414.1 GCA_023260735.1 Limnohabitans sp.
ACGCTCTTCAATTTCGATGTTGCCTGGGCAAATTTCCTCTTGTGATGGCTCTAGTGTGTTGACATAACCAGTCGTAGCAGAAAACGGCATATCAATGCTATTTTGACGAGCATGCTCAAGCAACTCTTCTAAAAGCTGATGGGCTTTTTCAGCACCTTCTGCATCAATTAATGCGCTTAAGGCATCTTTCCATTCGCGTGTTTCTTGATCATCGCCTGCTGGCGCAATCGTTGGGTTGCCACCGTTTGCTGTACTCATTAAAGTCTCCTCAAAATTTTCGATTGTGTTTGTAATTAAAAATGACAAACTCTTTAGCTACTGCTCTACTTTTCACTAGATAAACATTGCTACCTTACTGTAACTAGCTTGAATTGTCTCACAGCATTTAAAATTTTTCAAGATATGCACTGTGATTTTATATTATGAAATTAATTGTTTTTTTGTGGTAATTAAATGCCCCAAAATAATTCAAATAGTAATTTTCAAAATTCAAGATAAGTGCTTGTATTTCGTGATTACAGCGCGATGCTGAGTGATCCGCAAGTGAAAAGCGGGTCAAAACATTTGAAACTTCACTCATATTTTTAGTATCGATCATTTTTATAATTTTTTGAGGCTAAAACTCTTTGGTAACTTCTGAAAAATGAGTTGAATTTATTATGTCAATCAAGTAAGGAGAGCGTAGATTCATCTACACTTGCAGTTATGAAAGAAGAATCAAACATTTTAAAAAATCAGATCAAGCACAAGGAAATTGAATCAATGAATGAAGAGGGCCTGCCCCATTTGGTGAAAAGACCATGGTGGTTATGGAGCCGCTGGTGGAGAAAACAAACCCCTGGCGAACAGGATAGGGTGGCTGTTTTAGGACCCTTATTAGCGGTTGTACTATTTAGTTTGGCTATTTTGGCCACACTGGCCTATTTGCGAATAGATGAAACTGACCGAGAAAATGAGACCGTACAACGTGATGCTGAATTTATGCAGCAAAAAATTCGTTTAAGGATGAATGAAAGTCAGGATGAAATTTTAAGTCTTGCTAGAGATGTAGGTGCTGGTGAGGTGAGTTTATTAGAGTTTCAAAAACGCAGTGAGCGTCTAATTGATAGGCATCCCGAATTATTATCAGTTTATGTCTTAGATACCCAACGTAGAGTAAAGGCTATTTATAACTCGGCGAGTATGTTTGGGGGGCAAACCACTGCAATTAATTCTATTTTATTAGAAGAAGACAAAATAACTGGATTTAATGAAACCTTGCAAAGACAAAGGCCTTTTGTTTCATCTCCTACTAAAGGGCCTTATGCCAATTTTAATATTTTTGCACCCTTCTTTTTAAAAACACAAATTAACGGCATGATTGTGGCTGAATATAGTCTTGACAGCTTGTTAATTCATAGTATTCCCACTGACCTTCACGCAAAATATGCGGTTGCTCTATTAGCCCCCAACGGAGACCCCTTGGCTGGTACTATTTTGCCAGAGCGAAAAGGACCTCAAATTCTGCCCGCTTGGCTGGGTAAAGTCGAAAGCGATGCTAGTCCTGCTACTCCTATTGCGGATGGCTTTGTTTTAAAAGCTCAAGCCTATAGAACCTCGCTAGGTTTTGTGGGTAGTGGCTTAATTTGGGTGATTGGTGTTTTAAGCGTATTTACCATTTGGATGTTAATTGGTAGTTGGCGCCATACCCGTCGCAGGGTCCAGGCACAAAATGATTTGTTAAAAGAAACGAATTTTAGGCGAGCCATGGAAAACTCTATGCTCACTGGCATGCGGGCTCTTGATAAACAAGGCACTATTACTTATGTCAACCCTGCGTTTTGTAAAATGACTGGATGGACCGAAAAAGAAT
>JALQUL010000422.1 GCA_023260735.1 Limnohabitans sp.
AAAACGTAATGCGTCAGCACCAAAGGCAGGAATACCTTGTGGAAATTCTTTTTCGGTATTTTTGCGAACAGCAGGCGCAGTTTCCGGTTTTCTTAAACCGGTAGTACGTTTGCCTAATAAGGGCTCAAGTTCAATACCATCGATTAAATCAACTGGGTCTAAAACATTGCCCTCTGATTTACTCATTTTTTTGCCCTGAGCATCACGCACTAAACCATGAATGTAAACATGTTTAAATGGAACCCTGCCAGTAAAATGCGTGGTCATCATAATCATTCTGGCCACCCAGAAGAAAATAATATCGTAACCGGTTACCAACACACTAGAGGGTAAATAAAGGTTGTAATCTGAGGTGGGATTTTCAGCTTCGATATTATCTGGCCAACCCATGGTGGAAAACGGCACTAAGGCAGATGAATACCAAGTATCTAATACATCTTCATCGCGGCGAAGTTTTTTACCTGGGGCTTTAGCCTGTGCCTCTTGCTCGCTTCTAGCCACAATCACATTACCCTCTTCGTCATACCAAGCAGGAATTTGATGACCCCACCACAATTGACGACTGATACACCAGTCTTGAATGTTATTCATCCATTGGTTGTAGGTGTTAATCCAGTTTTCTGGTACAAATTGAACGTCACCATTGGCCACCACATCAATGGCTTTTTGTGCAATACTTTTACCAGTCGGATCTTGCTCGCTGACCTTTGACATGGCTACAAACCATTGGTCAGTAAGCATAGGTTCTACCACTTGGCCGGTACGGGTGCAAATTGGCAACATTAATTTATGCGGTTTAATTTCTAGTAATAAACCATCTGCTTCCAAGTCTTTTAATAAAACTTTGCGTGCTTCAAATCGGTCGAGACCTTGGTAGGCTTCTGGGCCATTGGCGTTGACTTTAGCATCGAGAGTAAAAATGGTAATTAAAGGCAAACCGTGTCGATTAGCACAAGCGTAATCGTTAAAGTCGTGAGCTCCTGTAATTTTCACACAACCAGAGCCAAATTCACGATCCACAAAATCGTCGGCAATAATTGGAATTTGTCTATCGCATAAAGGCAAGTCAACCATCTTGCCGACTAAATGACTATACCTTGAATCTTCAGGGTGGACTGCCAAAGCGCCATCTGCCATCATGGTTTCGGGGCGGGTAGTGGCAATCGTCATGCCTTTTTGCATCACACCGTCAATAAGTTGTGGGCCGTCAGCAAATGGGTAACAAATGTAGTGCATCTTACCTTCGGACTCTACACTTTCGACTTCTAGGTCACTTACTGCACTTTGCAAAACAGGATCCCAATTGACCAAGCGTTTACCACGGTAAATTAAGCCTTGCTCATATAACTTAACGAAGGTATCAGTCACTACCGAGCTCAGTTTTGGATCCATAGTAAAATATTCACGCTCCCAATCTACACTGGCGCCCATACGGCGCATTTGGGTAGTAATGGTATTACCTGATTTTTCTTTCCACTCCCACACTTTAGAAACAAAGTTTTTTCTAGCCTCTGCAGGCGTTGCTCCCATATCGTGGCGTGAAATACCTTGCTCTTGTAATTGACGCTCTACGACAATTTGTGTCGCAATGCCAGCATGATCGGTACCTGGCACCCACACGGTATTAAAACCTTTCATACGGTGGTAACGGGTTAAGGAATCCATGATGGTTTGATTAAACGCATGGCCCATGTGCAAAGTACCGGTGACATTGGGGGGCGGCAACTGTACCGCAAAGGCAGGTTGACCCACTTTTGCCTGACCTGTTCCTTGGAAACCCGCTTTAGCATAATAGCGTGACTCCCACTCTGGGCCCCAAGTACTTTCAATTTGGGCAGGTTCAAATGATTTGGTAAGGCTATTGAGGCCATTTTGTTGAATTGGGTCTGTCATGGAAT
>JALQUL010000042.1 GCA_023260735.1 Limnohabitans sp.
CCCTTTGAACTCAATCCCAATATGCCTGTAGGTGGCCAAGATACTAGCGAGCACTTAACCCAAAAATATGGTTCTACTCCAGAGCAACAAAGTCAAATCCGAGAAAATATTCGATTACGTGGTGCTGAGTTAGGTTTTGAATTTAGACCTCAAGGACGTGATCGTATTTACAATACTTTTAATGCGCACCGTTTGTTACATTGGGCCACTCTTGAGGGTCAGCCTGGCCAAGCAGTGGCACTCAAAAAAGCTCTATTTAGCGCCTATTTTACGAATGGACAAAGTCCAGAAGATTTTACAGTGCTAGTGCAAGCCGCACAGTCTGTTGGCCTAGACGCCCAAAGAGCAACACAAGTGCTAGAAGATAATGAATATGCTCAAGAAGTACGTGAGCATGCTAATTTATTTATTCGCTCAGGCATTCAATCAGTACCAGCTATTATCATTAATCAAAAACATCTCATTTCTGGCGGGCAACCCGTTGATGTATTCGAACGTGTGTTACTAGAAATTAGCTCAAAAGCCCAATCATGATGTCTGCCATTCGACACTTTTTAATTGCGGTTCAGTTTTTTACTCGAATCCCAATCACAGGCCGATTGGCTCAGTGGGTGGGCTTTAGTCCTGCCATGTTGCAGGCCAGCGCCGCTCATTTTCCAGCCATTGGTTATTTGGTAGGTGCTATTACAGTAGCTTGTTTTTATTGCCTCAATTGGGCTTTGGGCAACCAAGCTCAAAGCACTTGGGTAGCGGCCATTTTCAGCACTATTTTAAGCGTCATGGTGACGGGTGCTTTTCATGAAGATGGTTTAGCCGATACTGCTGATGCATTAGGTGGGAGCTACAACAAAGAAAAAGCGCTCATTATTATGAAAGATTCTAGAATAGGATCATTTGGAGCGATTGCTTTGGTGTTGGCGGTTTTAGCCAAGCTTGCCTTATTAGCCCTGATTGCTCAACACGCTTTCATATTATTGGCAGCTGCAATCATGGGCTCTCATATTTTATCTAGGTACTGGCCACTTTTTATTATTCGCTTATTACCCCATGTAGGCGATGATGCTGGCTCAAAATCCAAACCATTGGCGAGTCAAATAAGCAAAAAGTCTTTATTAGTCGCTAGTATCTGGGTGTTATTGGCTTGGCTAGTTTTGTCATTTTATATTGGAGCTTGGTCATTAATGTGGCCACTCACTAGCTCATTTTTAGCGTTTATTTACGCTTATTATTTGTTTAACAAAAGACTTCAGGGATTTACAGGTGATTGCTTAGGTACCACTCAACAAATGACTGAAATTGCTTTTTTATTAGGTTTTGCTTTTATGTTAGCACCTGCCCGCAATTAAAAATGATGTGATACTACAGGTTGCTTTGTTATAGCTGATTATTATTTATGAATCTCACTGTTTTAAGGCACGCGCGGCCTATTATTGCCGGCGGCGTTTGTTATGGCCAATTAGACGTTGAGGCCGAGGCACAAGCAACACAATTAGCAGCAGAACAATTTACGCAATTAGATTGGCCCAAGCAGTTAATTTTAAGAACCTCTCCCGCTATTCGTTGCCAAGCTTTAGCTTCTGCCATTCAATCGATACGACCCGACTTTATGATTCAAACGGATGCTCGATTATTAGAAATGAATTTTGGCTCTTGGGAGGGTAAACCTTGGGAACACATTTCTAAACAAGAAATAGATGATTGGGTAGCTGATTTTGCGCACTACAAGGTAGGCGGAGGGGAATCGAGTCAAATGATGTTAGAACGTGTTAACTCCGCTTTAAATGACTATATGCAAAAAGCAATCAATGAGGTGTGGATCACTCATAATGGTGTTTTAAAATCGCTTTTGTGCATTCAAAGTGGTCATTTCAAGCTATCGAAGGCACAAGATTGGCCTAAAGTACAACTGCCCTTTGGCCAATCTTATTGCTTAGATTTAAAACCACTACAAAAATAGAAATTGATTTTTTATTTTCTAAAATATTGACGCCTCCTATGAATTCTTTCTCAAAAAAATGGCTTGCCTATCTTTGCTTAGCTCTCAGTATGTCTTTGGTGGGCATTTATGTAGCGTTATCTAAACCCTTGGTAGCGGCTATACCTGTTTTTTTATTAGCCTGGATTCGATTTGGTATTGCTGGCATTGTTATGCTCCCATGGTTAAAAAAACCACCACAAGAGGGAAAAATGAGCCCTTCTACTCAAAAACTGTTATTTCTAGAATCTTTTTTTGGTAATTTTTTATTCTCCATTTGTATGTTGTTTGGAGTCAGCATGACTAGTGCCGTGTCGGCTGGAGTCATTTTGGCGACGATTCCTGCTGTAGTGGCCTTGCTGGGTGCGATTTTCTTAAAAGAGCATATTAGTCCCCGAGTATGGCTGGCCATAATATTCGCTGCCCTTGGAGTTGCCCTGCTCACCATTTCAAAACACTACAATAGTTTACCAAGCACTGGTCAAACAGATACCCTTTTAGGCAATTTTTTAGTTTTTGGTGCGGTTGTCTGTGAAGCCAGTTATGTAGTAATTGGAAAAAAACTCACTGGTAATTTACATCCCAAAAGAATCTCAGCACTCATTAATTTATGGGGTCTTTGTTTAGTGACTCCTTTTGGAGCCTGGTGGGCCTACAGCTTTGATTTTTCTAATGTGGGCTTACCCACTTGGGGTTTATTAGTTTTTTATGCGATTGCAGCTAGCATCGCCACTGTTTGGTTATGGATGACAGGCCTCAAAACTATTGAAGCTTCTCAAGCGGGAGTTTTTACCGTTATGTTACCCATTTCAGCAGCAGTGGTGGGAGTTTTATTTTTAAATGAACCCTTAAGCGCAGTGCAATTGATGGCGCTATTCATTGGCTTAACCGGCGTGGTACTGGCTACATCTGGAAATCAGGCCACCAAGGTTGAGGCTTGAAGATAAAGAATTTCACCCAGCCACTAAAAAAGTATCGGCTCATTGAATCCCCAGCGACTTGTTAGCGATTCAACGCTAACATTCAAACACTAGTCCATTCAACGGATGAAAAAATATACGAATTCAATTACTACTTAGAACCGCAGGCGTGCAGTAACTAAAATAGGGTAAGCTAGCTATCTTAGCACTCATGCCTTGTCAAAATAAGCCAGCCCCTAACTTACTACTTAAATTATCACTCTCAATTGGGTAGCTACTACACTACCCAATCATTTTTCTTGGTAAGTTCTTTACACTGAGGCTTGGTGAGTCAATACAATGCCATCGGAATCTGCAAATAAATAATCACCAGGATAAATCCAAACGCCCTGAATTTGAACTGGCACATTAAGTTGACCTTGGTTTTTTCGATCTGTTGGCATAGGCACAGAAGCCAAGGCCAAAATTCCTATGTTTAAAGGCGCTAATTCGGCTACATCACGAACACAGCCGTTAATTAATAAACCTGCCCAACCATTTTGTGCCGCTGCCAAACCTAAATTCCCACCTAATAAAGCTCGCTTTAAAGAACCCGCACCGTCCACAACTAATACTCTACCCTCACCTGGGCTTTCAACCATTGCTTTGACTTGAGTGTTATCTTCATAACACTTCACTGTCACCACAGGTCCTGCAAACTGGCTTTTAGCTGCAAAGTTCTTATAAATAGCGGCTA
>JALQUL010000090.1 GCA_023260735.1 Limnohabitans sp.
GGTCGCGACCCAGAAACCCGCTACATGCCAAGCGGTGATGCAATCACCAACATCACAATTGCCACCACCGACTCTTGGAAAGATAAAGCCACCGGTGAAAAACGTGATGCCACCGAATGGCACAGAATCGCATTTTTTGGCAAATTAGCCGAAATTGCAGGCCAATACCTTAAAAAAGGTTCACAAGTTTATGTAGAAGGCAGTTTACGTACCCGTAAATGGCAAGATAAAGACGGCCAAGAGCGTTACACCACTGAAATCCGTGCTGACTCCATGCAAATGTTAGGTGGCAGAGCTGGCGCAGGATCTGGCCCATCTGACGCTGGTGCTTCTTATGGTGGCTATGATGATCAAGCAAATAGCGTTGCAGCACCTGCACCACGCCCCGCTGCCCGCCCTGCCTCTAGCCGCGCAGCACCTGCTCCTGCACCGGCTAGTAGTGGGAGTGGTTTTGACGATATGGATGACGATATTCCGTTTTAACATTTCGTTTATTTGTGTTTTCGTAAAAACCCGCTGCAAACAAAAGCCCAGCGGGTTTTTTTATTGCTGGCGCTGAATTTACTTTTTATCTTAAAAAGTATGCTCTTAATTTACCAATATGCTCATTGCTAGTCTTGGGTTCCTAAAAAATTGTTTTGCTGTTTAATACCATTTATAGGGCTCTGAGAGAGCTACTATTTTTCAGTATTCATGTTCAAGCAGAACACTCTTTAATTTATTAGTTTTTGAGAATTAAAAGTAGTATAAATACCGTTTTTATAAAAAATAATAAATTAATTAAGACGGATAAATAATGAATCATATTTTATTGGATATAGTTCAATCAGTTTATACCTACGAAGTATATTGTCGTATAAGCAAAGCCAAATACGATCATAAAATAAAAAGGTATAACATCATGTCTAATCAATTGAGATTTCTAAAGCAAAGTATGAGTGTTTTAATTATTTCAATTGTTTTGTACGCCTGTAGTGCAGGGGATAATTTATTAGAAACAACGGGAAGCACTACTATTCAAGGTAATGTACTCACTTTTCAAACTCATCAAAAACCGCTTTTGAGTCAGGTGTTTTTAGATGCGAATCAAAATTTTCAATTAGATGAAAATGAGCTGGTGGTTAACGCCTCACCAGAAACAGGTCAATTTGAGCTTGAAATAAAAAATTTGAATCAGCGTCCAATTGCTTCGCTTTATTTGGTGGCAAAACAGACCGAAATTGGGCAAGAAACTTATTTTGCTAGCCCTTTAGCTGCTTATGTGGTTCCAACTTCTGACGACCAATACAAGACTCTTCATGCGCTTATAAGCCCTTTAACTAGTTTGGTTGTATCAGAAATTTTAGTGAATCATTTAAGCTTAGTACAAGCTCAAGAAAGCGTAAGTGCCATTGCTAAAAATATCAATGTTTTATTTTGGAATAAGCAACGCCATCAACTCAGCATCCATCAAGTGATTGAGCAAATAAGGCCCAATTGGCAATCTATTAAAAACAATGATTCAGTCACTGCATTGGATAATTTGTTAAGCAACAGTCAAGTAGCTAAGTTTAATTTAACCCAAGCCACATACAACCCTCACCATACAACCGAACTGGCAGATGAAATTATTCGCCAAGATCCCCCTAGTGATTTAATCCCTATTTCATCGGATAAAAAAATGGTTGTGATATTAAAAAGTAATTTAGGAAATTTAAATCACTTGAATACAGCGAATGAATCCGTCGATGCTCAAACTTTTTCCTTGCAACAGATACAAGCGGCTGCGCAAAATTTATTAATCCCTTTTCAAGCGCAAGCTACAGAGGTTTTTACTAATGTGGTGCAAGGGTTTAGTACCAATATTTCAAGTCAAAATATTGACCAGTTTTTAGAGCAGACCCTCAACAACCCTTTAGTTGATAAAGTTGTTGAAGATACCCCAATTTTTATTAATAACACCCTGACACAAACAAATCCTTCTTGGGGTTTGGATCGTCTTGATCAATTCTCTTTACCGCTTAGCAGTAGTTACCAGTACCAGCAAGACGGAACAGGAGTCAATGCATATGTAATGGATACCGGCATTAGAGCCAGTCATGTTGAATTTACTAAGCGTGTATTACCGGGTTTCTCGGCGATAGCAGATGGCAAAGGAACACAAGATTGTATGGGGCATGGCAGTCATGTAGCTGGCATTTTAGGTGGTACAACTTATGGGGTTGCTAAAAATATTCATATTACACCGGTTAGGGTTTTAGATTGTAAAGGTGGCGGATCCTTAAGCGGTTTACTGGCTGGCTTTGATTGGATTATGAAATACGGAAAACTGCCAGCAGTGATCAATATGTCTATAGGTGGAAATCCTTCTGATGTATTAGATTATGCAGTGAGTAACGCAGTGAAAGCGGGTTTTGTAGTGGTTACTTCAGCCGGTAATAATTCAGATGATTCATGCTTGCAATCGCCAGCTAGAAATTATGAGGTCATTAATGTGGGCTCTAGCGATATCCATGATGCTAAATCGTATTTTTCTAATTACGGGCAATGTGTTGACTTATTCGCTCCTGGCTCGGGCATTATTTCTTCTTGGTGGAACTCAGATACTGAAACACGTGAGTTAAGTGGTACCTCTATGTCGGCTCCATTTGTGGCCGGTGTGGCCGCTTTATATTTGCAGAACTATCCTAAGGCTAGTCCTTTAGAAGTGCGAAATGCTTTATATAACTCGGCTAGTAGTAATCAATTAAAAGGTTATATTGGCAATCAATCGCCTAATCGATTGTTGTCAATAACACCAGAATTAAACTTTGCGGCCACTGAAAAACCCATTTATATTGCCCCCATAGTGATCCAATTTAGAATGGTGTATATTGCCTCTATCACTCACACCAAGGTTAAAGTCTCAAGTAGCAGTTGGCGAACTATTATCACTATAAAAATGAATGCCACAAATGATGGCACTTTGCGTCAAGCTAACATAGTAGGAGGTTTTTCGGTAGGTGGAAAAAATCTTAGTTGTACGACTGATGTAATGGGTGTTTGTAGTATAAGCAGTGGACTTATCTCTAAAAGCAAAACATTCACCACTTTTACCGTTAATGATATTGCTGGTGAACGTTTGCTCTATTTTAAAAAGGGAAATAAGATCAATTCAGTCAAAATTACAAGGCCTGTCAAATAATATAGTTGGCTTCTCATACATCAGCGATTACTTCAAAATTGAGTTTTACCCCCAATCGATTGAAAGCACTAAAAATAGCCTTTATAGAGGCTTTGGTAATATTGCTATCAATACCCGCAC
>JALQUL010000135.1 GCA_023260735.1 Limnohabitans sp.
GTCCACCGCCGAAATTGAAATTTTGCATCAACGTATGCGAGATTGGGCATTATTAAGTTCATCAGAACGTGAAAAAGCACGCATCAATTTTAATAAGGTCAATCAACTTAGTGCTGAAGAAAAACTAAAAAACTGGCATGCCTATCAAGCCTTATCCGAGCAAGAGAAGGCCTCCCTAATTCAAAAAGCGACGCCGCAAAAGGGCTTAGCATTACAAAATGCATCAACTGCTATTCATAGCAAAAACAAAGCCAGTAGTATGCATAGTGTACAGCCCGCTAGCCCACAACACCCTGCTATTGCAAACAGCAAATTCAATACCAATAAAGAAAACAAAAATACTGAAATCAAGCCTAGAATTCAAGCGGGTACTCTTTTACCCGAAACAACACCTTAAAGTTATTAATACGAATCTCGGCCTTGAATCACAATTGGCTTTTACTCGAAATTTTTAGGCCCTCAATTAACAAGACATGAATAGCAACAGATTGTTTTACCTTAAGCGCTAATTTTTAGTTTTTTTAGTGGACAATCTAATTTTTAGCATTTTGTTCGATTGATATGTCTGAAGCCCCCTCTTTAACTACTTTAGTTGCACCTAGCATCAAACGTCGCATGGCCAGTTGGCTGTATGAAGGCATGCTTTTGTTTGGTGTGACATTTATATCCGGCTATTTATTTAGCGCATTAACTCAAGCCAAAGATCCTATCGCTTTTCGCACACCTTTAATGATTTTTTTATTTTTGGTTTTGGGTATTTATTTTTCTTGGTTGGGCCATAAAGGCCAAACTCTTGCCATGAAAACATGGCATTTAAAAGTAGTCGATAAAAACCATCACAACATTTCACAATTACGCGGTTTTATGCGTTATTTGCTCAGCTATGTTTGGTTTCTACCACCACTTTTTTTATCAAGTATTTTACTTAGCCATTTCAGTACTTTACTTAACTATATTTGGTTTTTACCACCGCTTTTTTTAGCCAGTATTTCGCATTTTCCCCCCATTTTAATTAGCCTCGTTTTTATTCTGTGGGTATGTTTTTGGGCATTAATTAGTTTATTTAATCCTTATAAACAATTTTGGCATGACTATTTAACGGGTTGCTTTATTGTTCACCAAGCTCCTGTTAAAAAAATCAAATCTTAATTTCATTTTTATTTTTACTTATGCAACACGAAGATCCTCTTGCACAAAAATCACGACATGGTATTACTCGTATCCTTCATGCTACAGGCTACTCCATTGAGGGTTTGAAGTCGGGTTGGAAAGAAACCGCTTTTAGGCAAGAAGCTATATTGTCTTTTTTCCTACTTCCTGGGGCATTTTTTCTTGGGCAATCCGTACTTGAAATTATTGCTTTAACAGGCAGTGTATTTTTAGTTTTAATTGTTGAACTTCTTAATACTGGAGTGGAGTCTGCCATTGACCGTGTGGGTTCTGAATGGCATGCTTTTTCTAAACGTGCAAAAGATGTAGGTAGTGCAGCAGTTCTTTTATCCTTGCTGTTTTGTGCTCTAACTTGGAGCCTTATTGCATTAGCTAGATTTACTGATTTTTTATAAACTAATTTAATTTTCAATCATCTAATGAGTTCCCCTGCCTTTTCAATTGCAGTGTATTGTGGCTCTCGAATGGGAGCTCATATTGCCTATGCAAATCAAGCTCAACAAGTGGGTCATTGGATTGGCCAACATGGTGGTCGCCTAGTTTATGGTGGTGGCAATAATGGTCTGATGGGTGTGCTAGCTCAAGCCACCCTAGATGCTGGAGGCACTGTGATTGGTGTCATACCACAAGCCTTGGTCAATCTAGAAGTTGCCAAAACCAATTGCACCGAGCTAATAGTAGTTAATACCATGCACGAACGCAAAGCTAAAATGGCTGAATATGCTGATGCGTTTTTAGCCATTGCTGGCGGCATTGGCACCTTCGAAGAGTTGTTTGAAATTTGGGCTTGGCGACATTTAGGCTACCATAGCAAGCCATTTGGCATTTTAAATTGCCAAGGCTATTACGATGATTTAATGAAATTTCTAGCACATTGCCAAGACCAACAATTTGTCTCTCACAACCAAAATGAGTTTTTACAATATGGCGATGATGCCCATCAATTATTAAGTCAATTAATTAGCCAAGCTGGGCTTGCTGGCAATCATCCACAATTGGCGAAAATTATTTAATACGCTCAAGCGTATTGATTATTATTTTTATAAAAAAAGCAGCTTTTACTTTTTAAGTAAGCTGCTTTTTTATTGGCCTTGATTTTATTTTTTGTAGAGGCCCACACAAACAGGCCACATCTTGCAAAAAACCAACTATTAAATGGCAATATCGTCTTCTTCACCTGTACGAATACGCACTAC
>JALQUL010000150.1 GCA_023260735.1 Limnohabitans sp.
GTTTTGCGTGAGGCTAAAACGGTAGTTGGAGGTGAAGCATTAGACCCAGTATGGGCATTTCTAGCATTAGCGTCATGCACCCTAATAAAAGCATTAACACCATCTTTAAGAATAGCCTCTACCCGTTTTTGTTCATTTTTAGGGTAACGGGGATTTAATAAAACCTGATAGGCCACTCGCAAATTTCTGTCTTTTCTAAGACGTGCCAGGTCTTCAACCGAAGTCTGTTGATTAACTGATGCAATTTTTCTAAGCTCTACGGATTTTGCTTGTGACAAGGCCTTCCAAAATGAAGACCCTTGTTGGTTTTTGATAGTAGGCCATTCTTTTTCAAATAACGGTGTATCCAGTATTAATTGCTTGACGCTGGCTTCATTAGCATAATTTTGAAATTTTAAATTAGCACTCATTTCAGCTTTTAACAAAGTATTTTTAGCATTGATGAGTTGTTCAATTTCAATTTCGGAAAGACCAAAAATAGAAGGCGTATTGAGACAAAACTCTGGGCTATTTTCAATTGAAGCACAAAACTCGATGATGCTGGCGCGCACTTTTTTATCTACATTTGGATTAGTGACTAGATTGTCAAGAATTTCAAATTGTGTAGCCCATTCTTTCTCGGGGTTGATGCTTTTTGCCAACTTTTGCTGGTTAGGTATTTCGGCTAGTAATTGCATTTGAATTTTGAGCGGCAAAGCTGGATTAGAAGCTAATTCAGCTTTTACTGGTTTTTTCTTTTCTTGGCTTAATTGTTCTAATAATTCTTGGTTGTTAGTGCTGGCGGCTAGTTCTTGATTTAATAATTCAAGGTCATCTGGATTTAAATCTTTCGCAATGGTAATTTGGTCTTTTCTAGGTAAACCGGTTAATGCCAGAATTTTTAAATAGGCTACTTTTGTGGTATCTGCAAAATTACCTAATAAATATAAACGCTCTTTAGGGGTAGTTTTTTTAAAGCCTAATAGCTGACTTGGAGTGAGTAAATTTCTGAGGGTGGCTTCTTGAATCACTAAACCCTCTTCATCGTCGGTCGCTTCGTCTTCTAACAACGTTTCGTAGTCAGCCACCGTAAAATTAATATTATTTTTAATAAGGGCGAGTTTTACCTCTGTATTAACATGAGTTAAATTATTTTGAATTATGTTGGGGCTCATCAGCTGACCGCTATAAACCTCCAATAAAGATTGCCTTACTTCGTCATTAGGGTCGTTGGCCAATTGCTCAATTTGTGCAGGGCTTAACTGATAAGAAAGTGTTGCGGCATAACGGTCAGTTTCTTTTTTACTGTTGACCAAAGTGGCTAAATAAGCGGTAGGGAAGTTTTTATGCTCGGTGGTGTAATTGGCCAACGACAGGCTTGATTGTGCAATTTTTACCAGCATGTCAGCAGGAGTAATTTTATTTAATGCCAAGCGAATTAAAACGGTATCTATTTGCGTATTGAACAAATTATTTTGCGCTTCTAAAGTTAAATCATCTCTGGATGCAAGAGCGGCGGCAACCAATGTATCTAGGTTTTTTAAGCCGGACATTTGGTTGATTTGTTCTACTGATGTAGTTTGACTCAGGGCTTTTTTGTAGTCCTCTACAAGGGTTTGCGCAGCAGGTTCAGCTCTAAATAATTCGGCTTCGTAATCGGCCAAAATAAATTTCACTTCAGAAAATGCGGGAGGTATATTGATTTCTATTTGGTCTTCGTTGATAGGGAACTGCGTGCTTTCAAATTCTTCATCAAAGACAAACAAATCGGGATTAAGGGCGCGGTAAAGTGCGTCGTAGTCACCTTGATGGTTATCAATTTTGATTTCGACTTTTAAATCTTTAATACTGACATTACTTTTATAGTTAATAAAGGCTTTGGCTTCTAGTACACCATCTACTTTAAAGTTATTATTTTCAGAGGCATAAACCATGCCTTCCGCTACTACATTACCTTGTACATGAAGGCTAGAGTCGGCTAAGATGTTATCGGCATTGAGATCGCCTAAAACAATCAGTTTGGCATCATCAACCGAAAAATAATTACCACTAATTGTGAGGTTACCATCGTAAATAACATTTTGATCATTCTCAAAGTCGCCATCAATGGTTTGATTGCCTTTTTTTATACGCCAATTGCTACTCTCTTCAATTGATTTTTTTAAGGCGGGGTTTTTAGCTTTTACTTTGTTAATAATGGCTTGTACCAAAGCGTAATTAGCGACGCCTTGGGGGGGACTCATTACTTTAGTGGCATTTTGCGAAATAGCAATTAAAGGAAAGCTCAATAGGGCAAGGCAGCTAATGGTGGCCAATACAAGCTTTGTAAAAAATGAATTCATAAAATAGGCCAAAACAAAAATCAAACAAGATGGAGTTATGTAAACTGTAACACTAGTTGAGGTGAGATTGAGTGGTTGATTTGATTATGCAGAGCTTCTTTTAAAATATAGCTGTTTTGAGAGAGTTTGAAAACAAATTCAAGTGGTTTGCGTTAAACCCTTTTAGTTTCCCTTTTACATGAAATCGGCAAGATCCTTTTAATGGATCAATGAATTTATTATTTTTATTTCTCGCACACCAAACCATATTGCTTCATGGTGGCTGCCGCTTGTTGTGCTGGCTCATGGCTAAGAATGGCGCATAGGGTAAAGTTACCGTGCATACGCTTGGCTTTAGCGTCTATGTACATCCAATCGACAATTTCATCTTTGGTAAAAGTATAGTCGTCTCCAGCCTCTACGTTTTCAACTATGCGGGGTTGGTTATTAATGACCCCGGTAAATTTATTATTGTCTTGTTCAAATTCACCGATCCAAAAATATTCAATGTCTGGGCCGTCTGTAACACCCACTTTAATAAAGTAGTTGCCAGTATTGGGGGCTGGATTTTGTGCTTTTTTAAGAAAATCATCTAGACTAGCCTTGGCTTTAGCAAAAGCGGCCAACATGGCGGGGTCTTCTTTGGCTACATTGACGATTTGGTCTTTTTTGGCCTTTTCTAGAACCGATTGAGCTTGGCTAAAACTCGATAGTGCAAATGTACAAGTTAAACCAATAATGATATTTTTGAGGGTGGTAGAAAAGGTTAAATTATTCATAATAAAAGCCTTAAAATAATAAATTAAAAATACAAAATAGCGTATTTAATAGTATTTTAGATAAAAAATAACCCGAAATTAAAATTTTAGAGAATAAATTTTGAGATAAACCACTTTATTGGTTAGCAATTGATGCCTAGTAAGATTAACTTAACGACATAATTTGACGTCTTGCAGTTGCATAATTTGTTTTAACTAAAAAATAGGTGTATGAATGAGTCGAGTTAAGTTTTATTTATTGTTGTGTATTTTTGGCATAGGTTTTATGGGAGTTAGCCAAGCGGCTAGTTTTGACTGCAAAAAAGCCACCACCAAAATTCAAAAAACAATTTGCCTAGACAGTGAACTCAATAGCCTAGACCTCGCCATAGACAATGCCTACAAAAGTTTATTAAAGCAACACCCCTTACCAGAGTATGTAAAAGCACGTCAGGCCGACTGGCAAGAATTAAATTTATTGTGCCTAGAGACCAATTTAACGACCTGCCTGCAAAGTAGTTTTAAAACCAGGTTGCTTGAGTTGAAATGGTCGAGCAACACTATAGTGTTTAGTAATAACAAACAATTTAATTTTGCCAATGCAGACGCCATAGTTGAAGTAAACCCTAGTAGCAAACAAATAGTGGTGTGGGGTGGTTTTACAGAGCACCAACAGGCCAAGGCGCAAAGTGGTAACCCAATATATGTGGGTTGCCAATTTGCCGGTATATTTTCTGATACCAACCCGAATTTAGCCATTAGCACTCAAGAGGGTGAGACTACCGAGCTTGAATTTAAAATAGTAGATAAACAATTATTTTTAATTAATGTAAGCGATGCAATTTGCACCGACGTTGCCGTGTTACCAACGGTGTACTACAGGGTGAAATAAGTTATGCTTTAGGCTTAAAGAACAAAAGTAAAACCCATGAAAAAAATTTGTATTCATTTTTTTGCCGTACTAACTTTATTAATGGCCCAAAACATGGCTAGCGCTGCTAGTTTTGACTGTAGCAAAGCCAGCAACCTCACCGAGCGGGCTATTTGTAACAACCGGCGCATTAGTTTGCTAGACGACGAGCTAGCGAGTTTGTACAAAGAACTAATGCAAAAACACCCTTTACCCGACTACGTAAAAGCCAGGCAAAGAGACTGGAATAAAGTCAAAGCATTTTGTGATGGCCCCACCTTGGTAGATTGTTTAGAACAGGTTTATAGAGTCAGAATTTCGCAATTAACACTTATGCCTGACAGCATGGTGTTTAGTAGCAATCCCAACAACG
>JALQUL010000236.1 GCA_023260735.1 Limnohabitans sp.
AGCCTAGACAAAAAGAATTATCTAATTTTATTGAATATTTATTTGAGCTTAAAACAGGGCAAACAATAGATTTAGAATTTGAAACATTAAAACCAATAGGTTTAGATTTATCTAATGATGCTGATTTAATTCGAAATAAAAGCAATCGTGAGACACGGTCGCGATATTTAATTGTTTGTGAGGGATCGGAAACTGAGCCAAATTATTTAGTTGATTTCCGCAATGATTTAAAAATTTCCAGTGCTTTAATTCAAATCGAAAAAAATCAGAACGGTTCAAGCCCCAATAAAGTATTTGAACGAGCAATTGAAATTTCTGAACTTGCCCAAAAGGAAGGTACTCCTTTTGATAGAGTCTATTGTGTATTTGATAAAGATAAGCACGAGACGTTTGAATCAACAAAATCCAGAATTAACAATTATAAAAAAACACCTATTACAGCCATAATTTCGGTGCCCTGCTTTGAGGTTTGGCTATTGTTGCATTTTTCTTATTCTAGTAGCCCATTTGTTTCTACAGGTAGAAAGTCTGTAGGGGATTCTGTAGTTCATAAATTAAAGCAAATCGATGGTTTTGAAAAATATGAAAAAGGAATGAAAAAGATATATTTAAAAACAAAACCGTTAATCAGTACTGCAATAAATAACGCAGACAAATTAAGAACCTACAACCGCGAAAATGAAACAGATAACCCATCGACCAATATGGATGAATTGATCAAAGATATTCAAAATAACAAATAAATTGATTTGAATTGAAATCTAAAAAAGCCACCAAGCCTATAAAAGACTTGGTGGCTTTAACTTTTTAAAAGCTCAAACTTGAGCAGTTAATTTTTAAACGTCAATATTGGCAGCACGTAGAGCATTGGTTTCAATAAAGTCACGGCGTGGTTCTACTTCGTCACCCATTAACATGGTAAATACTCGGTCGGCTTCAATGGCGTCGTCAATTTGTACGCGTAACAAGCGGCGCACAGTGGGGTCCATGGTGGTTTCCCATAATTGGGCTGGGTTCATTTCTCCTAAACCTTTGTAGCGCTGGCGGCTGGTGGCGTTTTCGGCTTGGGCAATTAACCAGTTCATGGCTTGTCTAAAGTCAGAAACTTTTTCTTCTTTTTGTTTATCGCCTTCACCACGCATCACCTTGGCGCCTTCTGCTAATAAGCCCTGGAAGGTTTGGGCAGACTCCACTAAGCTGGCGTAATCGGCACCAAAACTAAAGTCTTGTGTAATGACGCTACTTTTTATATTGCCATGATGGCGACGGCTAATACGAATTAATGGTTTTTCGGTGCGAACATCAACTTCGCCTTCAACGATGGCATCAGTAAGCCATTTTTGCATAGCGGCTGCGCTGTCTTGGGCTTGGCTAATGTTTTCAAGTTTGATTTCAACACCATCTGCAATCGCTCTTAGGGCTTCAGCGTCCATATAGTTGCTTAAGCGATTAATAATGGCTTGAGTCGTAGCGTGTTTACGAGCTAATTCGGCGAGGTCTTCACCTGCTAAAGTTTTGCCCTCGGTGCCGCCGGTATAAATGCTGGCGTCTTTTAAAGCAATTCGAATTAAGAATTGATCAAGTGCCGGGCCATCTTTTAAATAAAGCTCTTCTTTACCTGCTTTGACTCGGTACAACGGAGGCTGAGCAATATAAATATGGCCACGCTCGACTAATTCTGGCATTTGGCGATAGAAGAAAGTCAGCAACAAGGTTCGGATATGAGCGCCGTCCACGTCCGCATCAGTCATGATAATAATGCGGTGATAACGTAATTTGGCGACATTAAAGTCATCATTGCCATTAGAGCCTCCTGCGTTACCAATACCAGTACCTAAAGCTGTGATAAGCGTTAAGATTTCGTTGCTGGAGAGTAGCTTTTCGTAACGGGCTTTTTCGACATTTAAAATCTTACCGCGTAGTGGCAAAATAGCTTGGAATTTACGATCACGACCTTGTTTGGCAGAGCCACCCGCAGAGTCACCCTCGACAATATAGATTTCGCACATGGCGGGATCTTTTTCTTGGCAGTCGGCTAATTTGCCAGGCAAACCCATGCCATCTAAAACGCCCTTGCGACGTGTCATGTCGCGTGCTTTGCGTGCTGCTTCACGGGCTTTAGCGGCTTCAATAATTTTGCCACAAATGATTTTGGCGTCATTAGGACGCTCTTGTAAAAAGTCCCATAATAATTTGCTAACCACGTCCTCGACAGGGCCACGAACTTCACTAGAAACTAATTTGTCTTTGGTTTGACTAGAGAATTTTGGCTCCGGTACTTTCACGCTTAAAACGCAGCAAAGACCCTCACGCATATCGTCACCAGTGACTTCTACTTTGGCTTTTTTGGCCAAGTCGTTGTCATCAATGTATTTGTTAATCACACGGGTCATGGCAGCACGTAAACCAGTTAAGTGAGTGCCACCGTCACGTTGAGGAATATTATTGGTAAAACACAAAACCTGTTCGTTATAACCCGAGTTCCATTGCATAGCCACTTCTACACCAACGGGTGTATTTTGGTCACTTTTACGCTCGCCACTGGCATGGAAAATATTAGGGTTTAATATGGTTTTGCCCTTGTTAATAAACTCCACAAAACCTTTGACACCACCTGCCCCCGAGAAATCATCTTCTTTGCCACTACGTTCATCTTTTAAACGAATTCTCACGCCGTTATTTAAGAAGCTTAACTCACGCAGACGTTTGCTTAAAATCTCGTAATGAAACTCATTGTTTTGTTGGAAGATTTCGGTGTCGGGTAAAAAATGTACCTCGGTACCACGACGTTCTGTGTCGCCAGTAATACGCATAGGAGAGACTTCAATGCCGTCAATGACTTCTGTAATACGACCTTGTACCAAACCTTTAGAAAACTCTAAAACATGGGTCTTACCGTCACGTCTAACGGTTAAACGCAGCATTTTAGATAAGCCATTCACGCAGCTCACGCCAACGCCGTGTAAACCCCCCGATACCTTATAGCTGTTTTGATTGAATTTTCCACCTGCATGTAATTCAGTGAGGGCAATTTCAGCGGCAGAACGTTTGGGCTCATGTTTGTCGTCCATTTTGATGCCGGTAGGAATGCCCCTGCCGTTATCGACCACGCTAATCGAGTTGTCGGTGTGTATAGTGACTAAAATATCATCGCAATGGCCAGCTAATGACTCGTCAATTGAGTTATCAACTACTTCAAATACCAAGTGGTGTAAACCAGTGCCATCAGAGGTGTCGCCAATATACATACCAGGGCGTTTACGTACCGCCTCTAGGCCTTCTAAAATTTGAATTGCGCCTTCGCCATAGGCTTCGCTGGCACCTTCTTGATGGGCATCAATAACGGGTTGGGTATTGGTGCTATCAAGGCTGGCATCTGTATTGATATTTAAATCTTCAGATGCAGTTTTGTGGGGCTTTTTTTCTTCAGTCATGGCAGTCGTTCTCAACTAACGTGGGGTAAATCGGCTCTCAATAAAAATACCAAACCCGCACAGTTGGCGGGTTGGATTTTTACAAAAAAGTGGTGGGCATGTGACTGCTTATATTCGCATTGGCATCACAACGTATTTAAAATCTTCACTATCGGGTAAGGTAATTAGGGCAGAACTATTACCGTCTAATAAAGTGACTTTGACCATTTCTTGGTCCATATTATTAAGCACATCGATTAGGTAAGTAACGTTAAAACCAATTTCGATGTCATTGCCAGAGTAATCAATTTCGATTTCATCGGCTGCTTCTTCTTGTTCAGAATTACTTGTTGCTACTTTTAATAAATTAGCTTCAAGATTTAAGCGTACACCTTTGAATTTTTCAGAGGTCATGATGGCGGCACGTTGCAGGCTTGCCAATAAAGCGGTGCGTCCAATATGAATATGGTGATGATGATTTTTTGGAATGACACGGTTATAGTCAGGGAATTTGCCCTCTACTAATTTAGAAACAAATTCAAGACCACGGAAGTTAAAGCGAGCTTGATTGCTAGCAAATTGAATGCTTAAACTGCCGTCGCCATCCCCTAATAAGCGTTGCAATTCCAAAACTGTTTTGCGAGGCAAAATAACTTCTTGCTTGGGCATTTCAATTTCAAGTTCGGCACAGGCATATGCTAAGCGGTGACCATCGGTGGCGACAATCGCCAGTTTTTTGCCCTCTGCCACCAATAAAATGCCATTAAGGTAATAACGAATATCTTGCACCGCCATTGCAAAAGATACTTGGTGTAATAGTTTTTTGAGGGTTTTTTCTGGGACTTGAAACTCAGGGCCAAAGTTGGCAGATTCTTGTACCAAAGGGAAATCATCGCTAGGTAATGTGGCCAAAGAAAAACGGCTTTTACCTGCTTTTAAAATAATTTTATCGGGGCCAGATTCAAGGGTGACGGTTTGGTCAGAGGGAAGAGTTTTTAATACATCGATTAGTTTACGAGCACCCACTGTAGTACTGAAGTTGCCGTCATCGCCGCCAAGCTCGGCGCTGGTGCGAATTTGCACTTCAAGATCACTGGTGGTGAGTTGTAATACAGGGCCAGTTTTGTTAATAAACACATTGCCTAAAATAGGCATGGTATTGCGACGTTCGACAATACCTGCAACCGATTGCAGTGTGGACAAAATAACATTTTGGTTTGCTTTAGAAATAATCATGTCAACCTCGCAAAATAATATGGTAATAATCTATAAATAGATCAATAAATGAGACCTATTGGTCAGTATAAACAGCCTATTTAAAGACTAAATGATAGTCATCAATGACTAGAAAATAAATTGATCAAAAATTATTTTAAAGAAATTGAGTAGGGTAAAAAATAGCTAACCTTTCAATGTTTGCTCTAACACGTGAAGCGCCTGATTGAGCTCAGAGACGTTGACCCTTTCTGCTGATATTTTACGAACCGCATACAAAACCGTGGTGTGGTCTCGGCCACCAAAAAGCTGGCCAATTTCGGGCAAACTTTTTTGAGTTAACTCTTTGGCTAAATAC
>JALQUL010000237.1 GCA_023260735.1 Limnohabitans sp.
AGTCGCCTGTAACACTGCAATTCGTTGCAAAACACGGGTGATTTCATCAATCGTAGCACTGGCACTAAAACCCTCAAGACGCAATCCGTCGCAGACCTTAATTAAGGCGGCGCCATTCACATCAGCAATGGCGGCCAATATTTTTAAAACATAGGTTTTATCAACTGCACCCAACATTTGCCGTACCGTCTGCTCTGATAAAGCGACCTGTGAATTGACTCCACCAAAAGCAATGGCTTGGTCTAACAAAGACAAGGCATCTCGCATCGAACCACGAGCAGCCCTAGAAATAAAACCTAAAGCAAAATCTTGACTACTTAAGCCTTCGGCTTGCATCACTGTTTGTAAATGTTGCTCGACTATTTGGGGTGGAATGGGTTTTAAATTAAATTGCAAACACCTTGATAAAACCGTAACCGGCACCTTTTGTGGGTCGGTAGTGGCCAATACAAACTTTAAATATTCTGGAGGTTCTTCTAGAGTTTTAAGCATAGCGTTAAAGGCATGGCCTGTTAACATATGCACCTCATCAATCATAAATACTTTATATCGCCCCTGTACAGGCTTGTAAACGGCTTGCTCTAACAAGCTTTGCACCTCATCTACTCCCCTGTTAGAGGCCGCATCTAGTTCGGTGTAATCAACAAATCGACCTAAATCAATATCGCGGCAAGACGAACAGACCCCACAAGGTGTTGCTGTTAGACCACCTTGACCGTTGGGGCCCACACAATTAAGGGCTTTGGCTAAAATCCGAGAAACCGTGGTTTTGCCCACCCCTCGGGTACCATTGAACATGTAAGCATGGTGCAAACGCCCCGTTTCTAGGGCATTGCTTAAAGCTTGAACCACGTGCCCTTGCCCAACCATATCCTGGAATGAGCGTGGTCTGTATTTACGGGCGAGTACGAGTTGAGACATTTCTCTATTCTAATTCAGCAATGACTGGAAAAACTGCATTTGATCCTATACAATATGCAGTGACGGGCCTTCCCACATGGTGAAGCGGCCAACCGGGTCAGGTGGGGAACCAAGCAGCCCTAACTGTGAATCCAGTGCTGGGGTCGAGGCTCGTCACCTTCTATTTAACAAGTTGTTAATTATCAATAACTTAAAAAGTTTTAGCCAACTCTAGGCTAAAAAAAACATCCATACATGGCAATAATCTTTTGCCCATTCTCTTATTTATTTAATAAAAACATATGTTATATAGGTAATTTTTACATTACCTACCCTGCTTTTTATTTAAAAAACTATTTTGCCCTACTAATTTCTACTCTACGATTAACCGCATCTTGTGCTGCAACATTGGCCAAAGGTTTATCGGGACCAAAACCATAGGGTGTTAAGCGGTTAGCACTCACACGTAAATCAATTAAATAATTACGTACAGCTATAGCTCTAGCACAGGAAAGCTCTAAATTACGAAGAAGGGGGCCTGTTGAATTAGTATGTCCAACAATAGCAAAATCAGAGTTTTTTAATTCAACACTATTGAGTGCAGAGGCTAATTCTTTCAGCAAGGCCTGATCTTGTGTGCTTAATCGGTCTGAATCATTACCAAAATTAACCGCTAAATTAACCGTGGCAATTGCATTGCCTACATAAGGCACATCAGCATTGGTTGTGGTGGCGGTAGAACTATTTTGGGCCGTAGTGTTGGCGGTGTTGGCCGCAACAGGTCTATTTTGTGTAGCCGTGGTGTTAGTAGCGACTTGTTGAGTGGGTCTGACTTGATTGTTACTTGTATTGGCTGAAGCAGTGTTGGATGTGTTACTGCTAATTGTATTACTGTTTGAGTTATTAGCTACCACAGGGGCAGTCGTAGTTCTAGGAGCAACTGCATTCGCATTAGAAGTGGTGTTGGTGTTGCCGCTAGTGGAGGTTCTTGGGGTTGGTAAACTTGGCACATAGGTGCTAGCAGATGTTTGAACCTCTCCAGATTGAGTGCGATTAGGAGCTATGCCAGAGGCGGTCGTAGAACCAGTACTAGTGCTCGTGTTAGTGTTAGCCGTAGTGGTATTCGTTCTTACTGCGCTTGATGGCTTATTGTTTTGCGTAGTGTTGACCGTGTTGACTGTATTGGTTGCAGTGTTAGAGCCACCTGCTGGCAAAGTATTACTCACTCCTGCCCCGCCAACGACTCTTAACTTGCTTGCAATGGCTACGCTGCTTGCTTGGCCGTTGTTTACAGTGCATAAATTATTTTGTGCATTGGGCAATTGTGTACGTTTAAATAATTTTGGCACAGGCTGATCCAAAATCATAATAAACTCTTTGGCACTGACTTCTGCTAAAACCTGATTGTCATACTGCCCAGCCAACGAATACTGACTAAAAGATGCAATGTGAGCCATAATTAATAATTGAACACCTGCTGCTTTACGAAAATTAGCCATATAAAACCTTTAATAAATTAATTGTGATGTAATGAAATCACTTGTTCAAAAATAGGGAATTTGCCCGGTGGTACTAATTGCAGATAGGCCGATAAATCATTGTAATCACGTCTATAAATAGGTTGCTGGTTAACCGAATTTTTTTTAGATTGTTCATGCCTCACATGCAATACAATCTTTTCGTTTAACTGATCTTCTAACTGAAAATAATCAGTTGCACCCATTGGTAAATCAATGACAGTATTCTTTTTTAATAAAATTGCACTTCCTAATTGAGGAAAAACTTGCCCATTATTTTTAAAACTCCAAGAATTGTTTGGAATTGGTAGAATTTGATGCAAAGTAACCCAAGCATCAAACATGGATTCTAATCTGAGTTTAAATCGATCATTTGGCTTAATAGCGTAAGATAAATTTTCAATTTTTTGTGTACGTCCATCCGCCTCTAAAACAATTAATTTCAGTACTATTGCCTGATGCAAGTAGGGTGAATTAATTTTATTATCAACCTTTTCTTTAAGTGGATATTCGGGAAATCCTAAAATAATTGGCGCTGGCTGATAAAAAGCTTCATTCGCTACTTGAGTATTTTTTTCAATGAGCTTTTCAGATCGATCAATTTCTACAGCAACAGGCGCCTGCTTTATTAAAACAGATGCTAAATTATTATTAAACTGTTTTTGGTGTGATTGAGTCCATTGCAAAATAAAGTCTAAAAACGCTTGCTCCTGTAAATTATCTTTATTATTTTGCGCTTGAACAGCCGTTGTCAATAGTACCAGACCCCATACTACAAAATAGATCAAAGGATTGTTTCTTGTTTTCATCTTCCACCTATTGCTCATAATAAAAATGATATTTCAAGTAGGCAACTATAGATTAGTAGCCCCACTATGAGTTAATAACTAGTGCCAATCTTTTGTAAAGCAGCTTTATTTTTGCACTGACACAATGGCTAGTACCCCAGCTTCTTTTGCACTGGTATTGACGATATAAGTCGAAACACTGGAATGCTGCATTCTTAAGTATTCCGAAAGCTGTTTGGCATCGGTGTTTAATAACTTTTGTGTCCACCCATCAGAGCTACTACCCAACAATTCTTTGGG
>JALQUL010000289.1 GCA_023260735.1 Limnohabitans sp.
AAAGCACGTGCCGAAAAACCAAAATTAATCATTGCTGGTGCTTCTGCTTATTCTTTACACATTGATTTCGAGCGTTTTGCCAAAGTAGCCAAAGAAATTGGCGCTATTTTTATGGTCGATATGGCGCATTACGCAGGTTTAATTGCAGCCGGTCAGTACCCTAACCCAATTCCTCATGCTGACGTAGTCACCTCTACTACCCACAAGAGCTTGCGTGGCCCACGTGGTGGTATTATTTTAATGAAACCAGAACACGAAAAAGCCATTAACAGTGCGGTGTTCCCTGGTTTACAAGGTGGTCCATTAATGCACGTGATTGCGGCTAAGGCAGTTGCATTCAAAGAAGCCCTTGATGGCAGCTTTGTTGAATATCAAAAACAAGTCATTACCAATGCGCGTATTGTGGCTGAAACCCTCACAGAACGTGGCCTACGTATTATTAGTGGTGGTACACAAAGCCATGTAATGTTGGTTGACCTTCGCTCTAAAGGTGTTACTGGTAAAGAAGCTGAATTAGTTTTGGGTAATGCTCACATGACCATTAACAAAAACTCAATTCCTAACGACCCAGAAAAACCAATGGTCACTAGTGGCGTACGTATTGGTACACCCGCCATGACAACCCGTGGTTTCAAAGACGAAGAAGCTCGCTTAACTGCTAACTTAATTGCTGATGTATTAGACAATCCACGTGATGCAGCTAATATTGATGCTGTTCGTGCTAAGGTACACGCCTTAACTTCACGCTTCCCTGTGTACAAATAATCTTAAAGTTGAGTACACTATAGGAACTTTTGTATGATGCAAAAGTTCCTATTACTATTTTTACTGGTCTCAGATCGTTTATTATGAAATGCCCTTATTGCAGTCACACGGAAACCCAAGTGGTAGAAACACGTATGTCTGAAGAGGGCGATTGCATCAGAAGGCGCCGGCAGTGCCATCATTGTGAAAAGCGCTTTACCACTTATGAACGGGCTGAGGTCACTTTTCCAACCGTAATCAAAAAAGACGGTCGCCGTATTGATTATTCATCTGACAAGCTCAGAGCCTCTGTAGGGCTTGCACTACGTAAAAGACCTATCAGTATTGAACAGGTCGATAAGGCAGTCAGTCAAATCGAAGAGAAATTGCTCAATTTAGGCCAACGCGAGATTCCCTCTGCCAAAATTGGTGAGTTGGTGATGCACGAATTAAAAAAATTAGATAAAGTCGCCTATGTGCGATTTGCCAGTGTTTACCGAAGTTTTGAGGATGTAGAGGAATTTTCTTTACTAGTTAATGAAGTCAAATAACCCCACTCCCCCCGATTTCAACCCACCCTGCTCGGCGCTCATGGCTAGAGCCTTACAGCTTGCCCAAGGTGCGCTCTACCATACCTCTCCCAATCCTAGAGTGGGTTGTATTATTGTGGATGCTTCCGGGAAAATTTTAGGCAAAGGGCAAACCCAAGCGATAGGGCTTGCTCATGCCGAAGTCATGGCCTTACGAGATGCAGTTGCTAAAGGCCACTCCACCCAAGGAGCTACTGCTTATGTGACCCTAGAGCCTTGCTCTCATCACGGTAGAACTGGCCCTTGTTGTGATGCCCTTATTCAAGCAGGCATTACCCGAGTAGTTGCAAGCACCCAAGACCCTAACCCACTAGTAGCGGGTCAAGGTTTCCAACGCTTACGCCAAGCGGGTGTTGATGTCATTGTAGGCGATGGTGCAGCTCAAACCAGAGAGCTCAACATTGGCTTTTTTAGTCGTATGCAAAGAAAACGTCCTTGGATGCGCATGAAAATGGCCATTTCTCTTGATGGGCAAACTGGCCTAGAAAATGGCCAAAGCCAATGGATTACCTCCGAAGCAGCCCGTACTGATGGCCATGCATGGCGAGCTAGGGCTTGTGCCATCTTGACTGGTGCAGGCACCGTGGTACAAGACAATCCTTTATTAGACGTGCGATTAGTGCCTACCCAACGGCAACCTAGCGCCATACTCATTGATAGCCGTTTAGATTGTGATGTTAACTCACGATTTTTTAGTGTGCCTCGTCCCTATCATGTTTTTTTTGCTAATGCGAGCCCAGAAAAACAAAAAATTTGGCAAGCCAAAGCAAAAAAAATGTCTCATGAATGGCAATTCAAATCAATTGCCGACGAGAACCATAAAGTCAATTTAGAGTTAATGCTCGAGCATTTAAGCCAACTTGAACTCAATGAAATTCATGTTGAAGCAGGTCATAAACTCAATGGCTCATTATTAAGGCATGGTCTCATAGATGAACTTTTAATTTATATGGCGCCTAAACTGATTGGCAAGGGTCAGCCCTTGGCTCATTTACCAGCCCTAGAAAACTTGTCCGATGCCACCCCCCTGGTGTTTCATTCGGTTCAAACTATAGGCCCAGATTTACGAATTGTGGCGAGAATACAAGGTAAAGACGACTTTTTATCGGTCTAATTCAAGCCCTCAAAGTATTTTGTCTTAAACCCTGCGAAAATAGCAATATGTTTACTGGAATCATCACGGCCGTTGGCCAAATCAACTCAATTACCCCTATCGGCTCAGGCGTCGATCATGGGGTTACCCTGCGCATTCAAACGCCTTCCCAATATTTAGATGATGTGGGCTTAGGTGACAGCATCGCCATTCAAGGTGCATGTATGACGGCTACTCGCTTAGACCCCGATTTATTATGGTTCGAATGTGATGTATCACGCGAATCACTTAATAAAACGGTGGGTTTGCAAACAACGGGTGCGGTTAATCTTGAAAAAGCGTTGCGCACCCACGACCGCTTAGGTGGTCATATGGTCACTGGTCATGTCGATGGTGTGGGTAAAGTGCATCGTTTTGAATTAGTCGGCGAGAGCTGGTTATTACAAATCGAAATTGATGCAAGTTTGAGTCGTTTCTTGGCTTATAAAGGCTCAGTCACTGTCAATGGGGTAAGCCTAACAGTCAATCAAGTCCTTGATCAAAATAATGGCTGCCTTATTTCCATTAATTTAATTCCACACACAATTGCCAACACCTCTTTGGGCAATTTAACAGTGGGTAGCCCCGTCAATATCGAAATTGATTTAATCGCGCGTTACGTCGAAAGAATGCTTAGCGCAAGTACCGTATCAAAAGCCAATTTAGAAAACCTAGGAGAATCTGCGTGAACGCATCCACCACAACTACCCTGAATTCGGTTGCTATTTCTCCTATCGAAGAGATTATCAATGACATGCGTTTAGGTCGCATGGTCATTTTAATTGATGAAGAAGATCGTGAAAACGAGGGCGATTTAGTGATTGCCTCTGACCATATCACCCCAGAGGCCATTAACTTTATGGCCAAATTTGGCCGTGGTTTGGTTTGCCTTACACTCACCAAAGAGCGTTGTGATTATTTAAACTTAGCGCCAATGGCCAGTCAAAACGGCACTAAATACGCTACTGCTTTTACTGTCTCTATTGAGGCGGCTGAAGGCGTTACTACGGGCATTTCTGCAGCTGACCGTGCACGCACTGTACAGGTAGCAGTGGGCGCCCAATCATTGCCCTCCGATATTGTGCAGCCTGGTCATGTGTTCCCACTCAAGGCCGTTGACGGCGGTGTGTTAATGCGTGCGGGTCATACCGAGGCGGGTTGCGATTTAGCGGCAATGGCTGGTTGTAGCCCTTCAAGTGTTATTTGTGAAATCATGAAAGATGATGGCACAATGGCTCGCCTACCCGATTTATTGATATTTGCTGCCGAGCACAATTTAAAGATTGGCACAATTGCTGACCTTATCGAGCACCGTTCGCGAAACGAATCGCTAATCAATTTAGTGGGTACTCGCCCACTAGAAACCGCTTATGGTCAATTTACCGCCCATTTGTACAAAGAAACCGCTGGTACTGGCGTACATTTGGCCTTGGTTAAAGGTAATATTGATGAACAAACCAATAACAGTATTTTATGCCGTGTTCATGAGCCCTTGTCTTTAATTGATGCTCTTGAAATTAATCGCAGCATGCACTCTTGGAGTCTTGATCAGGCGTTGGCAAAAATCAATGAGGAAGGTTGCGGCGTAGCAGTATTGCTTAATTGCAGCGAAAGTGCCGATCAGCTCTTTACCCAATTTGCTGGCAAGGCAACTGCTTCTCAGGCCCCTGAACGTGGCCGTATGGATTTACGCACTTATGGTGTAGGAGCACAAATTTTAAGAGCTTGTGGTGTCACCAAAATGACGCTAATGGGTCAGCCTCGTAGAATGCCAAGTATGACTGGTTACGGACTTGAAATTACCGGTTTTTTAGCTCGCTAGTCAACGCTATTTTATATTTACCACTTCATTTTCAATTGATTCTTGAGCTAAAGGAATTTTATGCATATCGCAAATCGTGGCGACCTTGACGCCTCCGCGCCACAACTTGATGGTAAAAAACTTTATATTGGTATTGTTCAAGCTCGCTTTAATGCCGATATTACCGATAGTCTGGTTCAAGCCTGCCGTACTGAACTCATCGCTTTAGGCGTACATGAAAAACACATCGACCTCCTGCAAGTACCTGGCGCACTTGAAATTCCAGTCGCACTTGCCGCAATGGCCAAATCCGATACCTATGATGCACTAGTGGCTATAGGTTGCGTAATTCGTGGTGAGACCTATCACTTTGAAGTAGTCTCCAATGAGGCTTGTGCAGGCATTACTCGTGTTGGCCTCGATTATGTATTGCCAATTGCCAATGCTGTATTAACCGTAGAAACCACCGAACAAGCCAAAGCACGCCAAGTCATTAACGGCACAGCAGCAGCCCGCGTTGCTGTTGAAATGGCCAACTTGGTAAACGAAATATCATGACCTATTCAACTAAAACTCCAAAACCCACTACTGCTGCTTCTGGCAAAACCAAAAGTAACTCTGGAAAATCATCTCGCACTCGCGCCCGTGAATTTGCCGTACAAGCACTTTATCAGTTTTTAGTGGGTCGTAATGACCAAGCTGCGGTAGATGAATTCACTCGCAACTTAGTAGGTTTTAACAAATGCGATCAAGCATTTTTTAACACCTTATTGTCCGGCTGTGTGGCACATCAAACTGCCTTATTAGCCATCATTACCCCCGCCCTCGACCGTAAGTTGGCCGAAGTGTCTCCAATTGAACTTAGCGTTTTATTAATTGGTGCTTTCGAATTAGCCCATTTACCAGAAATTCCTTGGAAAGTAGTGATTAACGAAGAAGTTGAACTTGCCAAAGAGTTTGGTGGTTCCGATGGCCACAAATATGTCAATGGTGTTTTAAACCGTATGGCGAGAGAAACCCGCATAGATGAAATCAATGCCAATTTTGATGCTTCCAAATAAAAAATAATTTCATTTATGCAAATCAGTGATCGTGCTCAACAAATTGAACCCTTCTATGTCATGGAAGTGGCAAAAGCGGCTAAAGACTTAGCCCAAAATCTTGGCCCCCAAGATGCCCCCATGATTTACCTCAATATTGGTGAGCCCGATTTCACTGCTCCCGATCTAGTTCAAGAAGCGGCTCAAAAAGCAATTCAAGCTGGCACCACACAATACAGTTCAGCCCTTGGCATTTTAGAATTACGACAAGCGCTAAGCCGTTGGTATAAAAGTCGCTTGAATCTTGACATTACCGCCAACCGTATCATGATTACCGCAGGTGGATCAGCAGCCTTACAACTAGCTTGTTTAGCATTAATTAACCCCAAAGATGAAATTTTAATGCCCGATCCAAGTTACCCTTGCAATCGGCATTTTGTGGGCAGTACTGGCGGCAAAGCGGTACTTATTCCAAGTTCGGCACAAGAGCGTTTTCAACTCAGTTATGAATCTGTTGTACAGCATTGGACACCCTCAAGTAAAGGGGTTTTGTTGGCCTCTCCATCTAACCCCACTGGCACCAGTATTGCACCACAAGAACTCAAAAAAATTATTGACTTTGTCAGCTCAAAAAACGGTGTTTCCCTAATTGATGAAATCTACTTGCCACTTAGTTTTAATCCCAATATGGCACAAAGTGCATTGGCCTTAAGTGACAATGTGATTAGTATTAATAGTTTTTCAAAATACTTCAATATGACCGGATGGCGTTTGGGCTGGTTGGTAGTGCCTGAAGCTATTATGCCTACCCTTGAAAAACTAGCACAAAATTTATTTATTTGTCCTAGTGTGATTGCCCAGCAAGCTGCCCTGGCTTGTTTCGAACCTGCCTCGCTGCAAACCTATGAACAACGTCGCCAAGAGTTTATGGCGCGCCGGGATTATTTTATTCCTGCCCTCAAAAATTTAGGCTTTGATATTCCTGTGATGCCAGATGGCGCATTTTACGCATGGGCCGATTGCCGACCATTATTTAACAAGCTAGGCGTTGATAACAGTTGGGATGCTAGTTTTGTGATAATGCGAAAAGCGCATGTAGCAGTTACTCCTGGCCGAGATTTTGGGCACAATGGCACTGAGCACCATATTCGTTTTTCAACTGCTAACAGTATGACTCAGCTTGAAGAAACCATTCGAAGACTCGCTATATTGCTAGCTTAAACTTAGTTTAAAACATGACTTATCAAGCTCGATTCAGAATTTATTGGGAAGATACCGATGCAGGCGGTATTGTTTATTACGCCAATTATTTAAAATATTTTGAGCGAGCTCGGTCCGATTGGCTTAGAAGTTTAGGCATTGAACAATCCAGCCTCAAACAACAAGGCGTAGGAATGTTTGTAGTCACTCAAGTCGATATTAGTTATAAAAGTCCTGCTCAACTAGATGATGAAATTGAAGTCAATGTCGAGTTATTACAGGTCGGAGCCGCCAGTTTGGTAATGCAACAAACCGCTACAAAAATTTCTAAAAACAGCAAGGGTGA
>JALQUL010000301.1 GCA_023260735.1 Limnohabitans sp.
GCAATTTCTTGATCCAAAGCCGATAAACCAGCTCTTACATCGACCACAAACAAAACAATGTCGGCTTCAGCTACTGCTTGCCTAGTTTGTTTGGCCATTTCTTGCACAATACCGCTAGAGGCATCAGGCTCGAAACCACCAGTGTCCACCACAATAAAGTTGCGTTTATCAAGGCGACCGTTACCGTAATGACGGTCGCGGGTTAAACCTGAAAAGTCAGCAACAATAGCGTCACGAGTTTTTGTTAATCGATTAAAAAGGGTTGATTTACCAACGTTGGCGCGCCCAACAAGGGCCAGCACTGGATTCATGGGTGCGCCTCTTTAATTAAGGTTGTGCAACGGATGTTGCTTGTGATGCCACAGCGGGTGGCTCAATACCTAAAGAGCGCAGCTTTACTTCGACAATTCGACGATAAATTGCAGTCTCAGGTAATTTTTTATAAGCCGCTTCATAGGCTGCTTTAGCTAAATCGGGCTTGTTATTTAATTGGTGTATATCGCCTTGACGATCAGCTACCAAACCTTCAAAAGATTCAGGCACTTTGACTTCTAGCGCTTTAATAGCTGCATCATAATTTTTTTGCTGCACTAAAACACTGGCTAAACGCAAACGTGCCATTGCAATGTAAGCCTCATCTTTGGAGTTATCAATGACATTTTGTAATGCAACCTTGGCCTCTTCAGGCATATTTTTATCTTGATAAGTTTTAGCTGCTAATAAATTAGCCTGATTAGCATAACTAGTTTTGGCATAACTAGTGTTCATATCGTTTAATGCTGTTTTAAGATTAGCCAAATCTGCATTACGAGCTGATTTATCAATTTGCTCGTAAATAGCACTGGCGTTTGCTGCTTGTTTGTTTTGCCAGGTGTTATAACCCATCCAAGCTGCGTAAGCACTTAATGCGGCAATTAATAACCAAGTAATGAGGTTACCATATTTAGCCCAAAATTGTTTAATTTGATCTAATTGTTCTTGTTCGTCTAGATCTAAATGTTGTGTTGCCATAAGAATCCTTTAAATTCGTTTTAGTTATGTATGTGTGACTGTGCCCAACTCACTAAATCGGCAATAGGCAACTCAAGTTGTTGCGCATCACGATCACGTAAATTTTTCACACTAACACAGTTTTTTGTCATTTCATCGCCAGCAAATACCAAGGCATATAAAGCACCTGAAGCATCTGCTTTTTTAAATTGAGCTTTGATTTGACTCATTTCTGCTTTGTTTGCTCCATTGGGCCTTGCAAACATTTGTACCTTAAAACCACTTTGCCTTAATTGCGTGATAGCAAGCATGGCTTTTGGTAATAAAGTGAGCTCACCCAAGACAGCAAAAAAGTCTGGGGTCGCTACTTGAGCTTGTAACTCTTGAACTTTTAACAATTCCAAAATACGCTCAACACCTAATGCCCAGCCAATAGCAGGGGCTGCTTTGCCACCAATTTCTTCAAAAAGGTAATCATAACGACCACCACCACAAATAGTACCCTGTGAGCCCAAATGCTCGGTAATGAATTCAAAAACCGTTAGATTATAGTAATCTAACCCGCGTACCAGCCTATGGTTGATTGTAAAGTCAATTTGGTGGGCATTTAAAATCTGTTTGACACCCTCAAAATGTGCTTTTGAAGCCTCACCTAAAAAATCTAACAAAGAAGGGGCGTTGTTTACCAACTCCTGCATTGCACTATTTTTGGTATCAAGAATACGCAAAGGATTGCTAATTAAACGTCGTTTGGAATCTTCGTCTAACAAATCTTGGTTATTTTGGAAATATTCTACTAAAGCTTGTCGGTGTTGTTGACGCTCGTGGGGTTCTCCAAGGCAATTGAGCTCTAGGCGTACATTGGTAAGCCCTAACTTTTTCCACAAGGAATAAGCCAAAATAATAAGCTCAGCATCGACTTCATAACCAGGAAAGCCTAGCGCCTCAGCTCCTACCTGATGGAACTGTCTGTAACGACCGCGCTGTGGTTTTTCGTGCCTAAACATGGGGCCCATATAAAACAACCTTTTGCCACCATCACGAATTAACGAGTGTTCTACTGCCGCCCTTACTAAACTGGCAGTATTTTCTGGACGCAAAGTCAGGTTATCGCCGTTGAGTTTATCAACAAAGCTATACATTTCTTTTTCGACAACATCGGTGGCTTCACCTAGGCCACGTACAAATAAACCTGTAGGCTCGACAATAGGAGTACGCACATTTTGATAGGCAAATTGACCCATGATGTCGCGCACTTTTGCTTCAAATGCCTCCCATTGAGCTGACTCAGGGGGCAAAATGTCATTCATGCCTTTGACGGCCACTAATTTTTCAAGTTTTTTGGGCGCATGAGTACCGCCACTTACATTGTTAAGCTTATTTTCTGCGGCGTTGGACTCAGTATTTACTGGTAAATTCGACATACGATTAACTCTTAACGCCGTAGCGTTTCTCCACATAATTTTCAACAATCACTCTAAACTCTTCAACGATAGATTCACCACGTAAGGTCACCACTTTCTCACCGTCTATATAGACAGGCGCTGCTGGTGCTTCTCCAGTACCAGGTAGGCTAATTCCAATATCGGCGTGTTTGCTCTCACCAGGGCCATTGACGATACATCCCATAACCGCCACTTTCATCGACTCAACCCCTGGGAATTGATCTTTCCAAACTGGCATTTGACCCCTTAAGAATTGATCAATTTGTTGAGTTAACTCTTGAAACGTAGTGCTA
>JALQUL010000346.1 GCA_023260735.1 Limnohabitans sp.
CAACATATGCCTCAAGAATTTCATCAATATCTTCTTCATCAAGTTCGTTTGCCATAATCCACTTTGCTTCCTCTAGAGTTTCTGCAAATCCTTCAGTTTGGAGAAACTCAAGGACTACATCAAAAATATCAAGTTCCTCAAAAACACCTCTAACTCCAGGTTTCTTTTTAAGAAGTTTTTTGCCAATTTCATTACCAACAATTGGTCAGCGAACTTTTTGAGTTAGACACTACTGAACTTGCCACTTCTGAGCAAAATTTGCAGGCTTTTAAACAATTTAAAATAAGCACACAAAGTGGTTTGTCCTTAAGGGCCAGAGCACTTTTTATTTGCGCTGGAGCGGGTGCTTTTTTACCCAAAAAACCTGCAGTTGCCAACCTAGCAGAATTTGAAAATATTGGCGTTTTTTATCAAATTCCTAGCTTTGACCTTATACAAAACCAAGCGGTACTAATTCAAGGTGATGATGAAAACGCCCTACAAGCAAGTATTCAATTAGCCCAGGCCTATGAACAAAAAGATATCAAGCAAGTTGTTTATCATATTCATAGACGAGAAGTGTTTACGGCAAGTACAGAACTACAAATGCAATTTAAACAACTACAACAAAGCGGTCAAATTGTGTTTATTGCTGGTCAAGTAAAAGCCCTGCATGGTCAGCAAAATGCTTCCGACTTTTACAAACTTGAACGCATTGAAATTAGTTTATCTGCCACTGCTGAAACTTACTTTTTACAAGTCGCCATTTATTGCCCTTTATTGGGTTTAAGTCCTAAACTAGGCCCACTACAAAACTGGGGACTAGCACTAGAACAAAAACATTTACCAGTGCAACTACCCTATTATTCAACCGAAGTGAACGGCATTTACGCAGTAGGTGATATTAACCATTACCTAGGCAAAAGAAAGTTATTAGTGACTGGTTTCCATGAGGCTACAATGGCCGCCTACGATTGCGCAGAGCAACTTAAACAAGGCAAAGTATTGTTGCAATACACCAGTGCCAGCAAACAATTACAAACCAGGTTGGGCTTAACAATCGAATAAATAGCTCTATTTGATTTAAAATAAAATTAGTTTTGTTTTGACTCAAAGGCCAACTTACACCATGAACTCATTTCCCTCTTGTATTGGAATTTTTGACAGTGGTGTGGGAGGCTTAAGTGTTTTAAAAGCACTGCGACAAGAACTACCCCAAGAAAACCTACTTTATTTTTCAGATAGTGCGTTTGCCCCTTATGGCGAGCGCTCCGAGCAAGAAGTGGTTCAGCGCTCCGAACATATCACGGCAACTTTAATTCAACAAGGCGCTAAAGCATTAGTCATCGCCTGTAATACTGCCACAGCCGCTGCAGTCCATCATTTGCGCCAGCAATACCCAAAGTTGCCAATTGTGGGGGTAGAACCTGCTTTAAAACCTGCTTCTATTAGCAGTCAAACTCGCCAAGTGGGAGTGCTGGCCACGCAGCGTACTTTGTCCAGCCAAAAATTTGCCAACATGCTACAAACCTGTAGTCATAATTGTCATTTTCATTTGCGAGCAGCGACTGGCTTAGCGCTTGCCATTGAGTTGGGCGAGCAAAGTCAAATTAAAAATTTGTTAATTGAGCATCTAAAGGCATTAGGAAAATTTGGTCACGCACCTGGCCAAATCGATACCTTGGTATTAGGGTGTACACATTACCCCTTGGTTATTGAGCTTATTCAAGAGCTAGTAGGCCCCACTATTCATGTGCTAGATAATGCCCCCGCCATTGCCAAGCATACCCATGTATTGTTAAAAAATAATCAAAAAAATTCACCACTGGGGGTATCGGCAAATGCTGGGGGTATTTGCTACCAAACCAGTGGTGATTTAAAAAAACTCCAACAATTTGCCACTAGTTTAGGACTTTAATTGGAATTAGCCTAAGAAAATTCTTTTACAGGCCTTTCACCGCCATCACATCATCACAGACTATTCTTGTTTGATGCGTTTTACCAAGAACTAAGTTAGTAGTTAACACATTCACCTCTATCATGATAGTATTGAGAAAACAAAGTCCTGAAGGGTCATTTTTTAAGTTAAGTGCTGAACGTAAACTCAGCAAGTTCGACTCTATTTTCTTTTGAAAATAGATTGAAATATCTTTTTTTAATAGCATCTCATATTCAATTTGTTATTTTCAATAAGTTTGCATAAAATTAAGCCTTACAAAACTGTATACACTTTTAACTCTTTGCCATGTCCACTCTTTTAATCAAAAATGCCGCCTGTATTGCCACCTTTGACAACACTCAACATCAAACAGGCCAAACACATGGACAAGAATTAAAGAATGCTTCTATTTTTATCAAAGACAATGTAATAGAAGCTATTGGTTTGCAACAAGATTTACCCGATACTGCCGACGAAGTAATTAATGCCCAAGGCCATTTAGTGATTCCTGGCTTAATTAATACCCATCATCACATGTACCAATCGCTAACTAGAGCCATTCCTAGCGTACAAGATGCCGAGTTATTTAGCTGGCTTAGAGGGCTGTATCCTATCTGGGCAGGTCTTACGCCTAAAATGATTCAGGTTTCCACCCAAGTGGCAATGGCTGAATTATTATTATCGGGTTGCACCACTAGTAGCGACCATTTATATATTTACCCCAACGGTGTACAGCTTGATCATTCGATTGAAGCGGCAGCTCAAATTGGCATGCGTTTTACCGCCAGCCGTGGCAGCATGAGTTTAGGACAATCTAAGGGTGGATTGCCTCCCGATGCAGTCGTCGAGCAAGAACATGCCATTCTCGCAGATAGTCAACGCCTAATTGAAACCTACCATAATGCCAAACATGGCTCTATGATTCAAATTGCTTTAGCGCCTTGTTCACCGTTTAGCGTGAGCCAAGACTTAATGCGCGAGTCTGCCAAAATGGCCAGAAATTATGGAGTCAGGCTGCACACTCATCTTGCTGAAAATGATCATGACATTGCTTTTTCAAAATTCAAATTTAACTGTACACACACACAATATGCAGAACAATTAGGTTGGTTAGGCGAAGATTTATGGCA
>JALQUL010000352.1 GCA_023260735.1 Limnohabitans sp.
AAAATGTGGATTAGTAACTCACCAATTGCCGACGTATTTGTGGTTTGGGCTAAAGATGATGAGGGTGCAATTAGAGGCTTTATTCTTGAAAAAGGCTGGAAAGGCTTATCTGCCCCTGCCATTAAAGGCAAAGTCGGCTTACGCGCTAGCATTACTGGCGAAATTGTCATGGAAGAAGTTTTTTGCCCAGAAGAAAATGCCTTCCCCGATGTGCGTGGTTTAAAAGGCCCGTTCACTTGTTTAAACAGTGCCCGTTTTGGTATTGCTTGGGGCGCTTTAGGTGCAGCCGAAGACTGCTGGCACAGAGCCCGTCAATACACCCTAGATCGTAAACAGTTTGATAAACCATTGGCCGCCAACCAACTCATTCAAAAGAAATTAGCCGATATGCAAACTGAAATTACTCTTGGTTTACAAGGCTGTTTGCGTTTGGGTCGCATGAAAGATGAAGGCACTGCAGCAGTTGAAATTACCTCCATTATGAAACGTAATAGCTGCGGTAAAGCCCTTGATATTGCTCGTTTAGCCCGTGATATGATGGGCGGAAATGGTATTAGCGATGAGTTTGGTGTGGCCCGTCACTTAGTCAATCTTGAAGTAGTGAATACTTATGAAGGAACTCATGACATTCATGCCCTTATTTTAGGTCGCGCTCAAACCGGTATTGCAGCTTTCTAAATTTTAGAATTTAGCTATTAAAAAAAGCCAATGCTTATTTTTAGCTTTGGCTTTTTTAATTCAAATGTTCGCAAAATGCTTGCTTAACCCAGCAAAACAAGGCAAAAACTTAGGCAGCCATTGGCTGTAAATGACTGATATTAAGTTGTGCGGTAAAGCGCTTACGATTAGCTAAAACATTGTCCTTTTTGAGGCTGGCAATGGTTCGAGAAATCGACTCGGGTGCCACATCTACAATGTGGGCCATATCTTTGATAGAGGGCATTAAACAATTAAGCTCGGTTTTAGCCTCTGGTTTCACCATCATCATTAACAAATGAGTTAATCGCTCTTGCGCCGAGCCACAACGCAAATAAGCCACTACATCTTTACAACGTTTATAACTTTGAATTAACACTGTTTTTAAAACATCTGCTGGCAACTCGCTGTTGACTGCAAACTCACGTTGAATGGTACAGGGGGTAATGGTGACGTATTCCATACTGAGCTGTGATTCCGTAAAGCGCTCTACGCCTAAATAATCGCCTGGTAAAACCAAACGAACAAAGGTCGATTCACCTTTTTGATTCACATAATTAATACGAATACAACCCGAAACCAATAAATAATATTCATTAAGGGTGGGCTCTGCAACCACTTGGTTGCTCTCTAGGGTCCATTGAGAATGGGATTCTTTAATGACAATATCTGACATAACAACTTTCTTTACCGACCTTTAAAGGCCTTATTTTCAAAAATAGGCCAAACCAATCACTAGGGGAAGTGAACTTGACTTGTGGGCTTGAAAAAACAGAAGGGGCCAACTTTTTGCTAGTCAACCGACTTCTTTAGGCTAAAGGGGGTGCTCTGGGGGCTTGTTCAGTCCAGCTAAAGTTTAATTGATGAAAGATAAGGGTATGAACTCGCCATGTGACAGATACCTCTGGCAAATACACCACTGTGCTAGTGACACTAGGCGAGGGTATGCTGAGTACATTGACATGATGCGAACAGTATTCGCAATTGGTATGCTGGAATAAATGAGGCGGTACATGGGCCGGTCTTTGATTACTTTTTGCAATGACTTCGCCGCTACGACTCATTGCCCACCACTGATTATTTTGTGTGGTACAGACCTCTACCCACTGATCGAACTCGGCCATCGCCGAAATAACTTCAAAATCAGTCTCAGTGCTGGACTCGGACATCCATATCACATCGCCTTGTATATTTTTGACTTCGTTAAAAGTAAAAGCCCAAGCCAAAGTAGGGCTTAGCGCATTGAACAAAATTGCCAATACTGCCAAACCACTAACAATTCGCTTTTGAAACCTTTTTACCAACATACCCAACCAAATAATTCAATGCCCAATTTAACTTCAGTTAATTTTAACCAAAGTGAATGACCGTTTTCTTAATCTAGATCAAGAAGCTGCTGCACGTTTAGTAGCGGCCTTATTAAAAGCTTGGCTTGCGCCATAAGCTTCAAGCCCTAACTTTAGCACAGTCACGACTTCTGGGCCAAGATCATTTTCTAGTTCTTTTTCTGCCACTTGTACGGCTTGTTCAAAAGCGTTCAGCCAGGCAAAAC
>JALQUL010000366.1 GCA_023260735.1 Limnohabitans sp.
GCAGATGATGTAATTGGTACCTTGGCTCAAGAAGCCGCAAGGCAAGGCATAGAAGTCATTATTAGCAGTGGTGACAAAGATTTATCGCAGTTGGTAGATGCTCACATCACCATTATTGACACCATGAATGGAAAGCGTCGCGACATTGATGGGGTTACCCAAGAGTTTGGTGTGCCACCGCATTTAATGCTCGACTATCAGACCTTGGTGGGTGATGCGGTTGATAACGTACCAGGAGTGCCTAAAGTAGGTCCTAAAACAGCGGTTAAATGGCTAACTGAATACGGCAGCCTAGATGCAGTAGTCGCTAATAATGCCAATATCAAAGGCGTGGTCGGCGAGAACCTACGCAATAGCCTTGAGTGGTTACCACAAGCTAAGCGCTTACTTCAAATTAAAACTGACTGTATCCTAGATCAAGAAATTAAAGGTTATCCTAGTTTAGAAGCTATCACTTTTAAGGAGCCAGAAAATAGCAAGCTTATTACTTTTTACCAACGTTTTGGTTTTAAAGGCTTGTTAAAAAATCTGCAAACGCAAGCCCAAAAAAATAGCCCTGCTACTGCCGATGCTGCTCCAGATTTATTCACTCAAGGGGTGGGCACTTCTGAGTTTGCGCAAAATTCAGGAGCTGATACATCAATTAGTACTATTAATGCTGCCAGCAGCACAGCATTGCACAGTGGTGTTGGTCAACAAGACGATTTATTTGCTAGCACTAGCACTTTAGCCAATCACCATAATTATCAAACAGTGCAAACTGCAGAACAATTGGCTTTGTTATTAGAGCAAATGCAAAAAGCGCCACTTATTGCCATAGATACCGAAACTACCTCTTTAGTGCCTCTTAGCGCTCGTATAGTCGGCATTAGTGTGTGTATGCAAGTAGGCGAGGCTTTTTATATTCCGTTGGCGCATGTCAGTACAGAAACTCAATTGCCGTTGCAAGAAGTGCTTCTTCAAATGCAGCCCTTGCTGGAAAACCCAGAAATTAAAAAACTTGGCCAAAACATTAAGTACGATCAACATGTTTTTGCTAATCATGGAATTGATGTTCAAGGATATTTGCACGACACGATGCTACAAAGTTATGTGCTCGAAGTACACAAACCCCATAGCTTAGAAAGTTTGGCTTTAAGGCATTGTGGCCTTAAAGGTTTAAGCTACGAGGACCTTTGCGGAAAAGGGGTTCATCAAATTGGTTTTGATCAAGTTGAAATTGAAAAAGCAAGTCATTACTCTTGTGAAGATGCTGACTTTACTTTGCAAGTGCATTTTACTTTGTGGCCTCATCTAGAAAAAAATCCTGTACTGTTATTGGTTTACCAGCTTGAAATAGCCAGTAGCCAAGCACTATTTAAAATCGAACGGAATGGTGTGTTAATTGATGGGCCCTTGTTAGCACAGCAAAGTGGTGAACTTGGTAAGCGTATTCATGAGTTAGAACTACAAGCCTATGAAATTGCGGGGCAAACATTTAACCTTGCTAGCCCTAAACAAATTGGCGAAATATTTTTTGAAAAACTTGGTTTACCCGTAGTTAAAAAAACCGCCACCGGAGCGCCTAGTACCGATGAAGAAGTATTAGAAAAATTAGCCGAAGATTTCCCTTTGCCGGCCAAGATTTTAGAATACCGTTCGTTGGCAAAGTTAAAAGGTACTTACACCGATAAACTGGCTCAATTGGCTGATCCCCACACCAAGCGAGTGCATACCAACTATGCACAATCGGTGGCTGTTACGGGGCGTCTTTCTAGCTTAGATCCTAATTTGCAAAATATTCCAATTCGTACTCCAGAGGGAAGAAGAGTGCGTGAGGCATTTGTAGCTGCACCCGGCTGTGTGATTGCCAGTGCGGATTACAGTCAAATTGAACTTCGGATCATGGCTCATTTAAGTGATGATGAAGCTTTGCTCAATGCCTTTAAAGAAGGATTGGATGTGCATCGAGCCACTGCCGCAGAGGTGTTTGGCGTGGCAGTCAATGATGTGAGTAGTGAGCAAAGAAGATTTGCTAAAGTGATTAATTTTGGCTTAATTTACGGTATGAGCGCTTATGGTTTAGCACGCAATTTAAATATTGATAACACCAGTGCTAAAAATTATATTCAACGTTATTTTGAGCGTTACCCGGGTGTGAAGCATTACATGGATTCCACACGTGCTTTAGCTAAGCAACAAGGGTATGTTGAAACTGTAATGGGGAGGCGTTTATATTTACCCGAAATTAATTCCCCCAATGGTCCACGTCGTGCTGGCGCAGAACGAGCTGCAATCAATGCACCTATGCAAGGCACAGCTGCTGATTTAATTAAGCTCAGTATGGTGGCGGTACAAAAAAGACTAGAGGCAGAAAACAAAAACACCAAAATGATTATGCAAGTGCATGATGAATTGGTGTTTGAAGTGCCAGAGGCAGAATTAGAATGGGTCAAGCAACATATACCCGCCATTATGGCGGGAGTAGCAGAGTTAAAAGTACCTCTGCTTGCCGAATTAGGTCAAGGGCCTAATTGGGAGCAAGCCCATTGAGGTTTAAATTTTGTTAAGTCTGTTCAAGGCTTCATCTAAAGTGCTGTCTTGTTTGGCAAAACAAAAACGCACAATGCCTTGCTCAAATCCATTGCCGTAAAAAGCCGATAAAGGAATGGCGGCCACACCGATTTCAGTGGTCAGCCATCGACAAAACTCAACCTCAGGTAATTGACTTACCGCAGAAATATCTACACACTGAAAATAAGTACCCGCAGTGTGCAAAGGTTTTAAGCGAGTTTTTTGTAAACCCGCTAAAAACCGATCTCGTTTAGCTTGGTAAAAGGCCGGCAAATTCAAATAAGGTGCTGCGTTTTGCATATAGGAAGCTATTGCATATTGCATTGGGGTATTAACCGTAAACACATTGAACTGATGCACTTTTCTGAACTCTGCACTTAGTAAAGCAGGCGCAGCAACAAAGCCAATTTTCCAGCCCGTTACATGATAAGTTTTACCAAAAGAAGAAATTAAAAATGACCGGTCAGCCAAGTTTTTAAAACGGGCCACACTTTGATGATGGTTGCCATCAAACACCATGTGTTCATATACCTCATCACTTAACACTAAAATATCAGTATTGGCTAACAAGTCATCCAGTTGTTTCATGTCTTGGTCAGACCAAACCGTTGCACTGGGGTTGTGCGGCGTATTAATGATGATGAGTCGGGTTTTGTTTGAAATGGCGGCCGCAATTTTTTCGAAATTAGGTTTGAATGTACCAGGGTCGAGGGGGACGCGAACCACTGTGGCACCGGCTAATTCAATGTTGGGAGCATAGCTGTCATAACAAGGTTCTAATACAATGACCTCATCCCCCGCTTTTACTACCGACAAAATGGCAGTTAATATGCCTTGAGTAGCGCCTGCCGTAATGGTGATTTCGCTGTTGCTGTCATAGAGGCGCCCATAAAGTGCTAGCAACTTATTGGATACTGCTTGGCGCAAAGGGGCAATACCTGTCATGGGTGGATATTGATTATGCCCAGCTTGCATTGCTTTTGTGACTTCGTCTAATAGTAAGGGGTCACAATGAAAATCTGGAAAACCTTGGCCTAAATTAACCGCTTGGTGTTCATTGGCCAAGGCCGACATAACGGTAAAAATAGTAGTGCCAATCTTGGGAAATTTAGTTTGAATATTCATGGATAAATGCCTTAAAGTTCAAATTCATCTTTGTCGCCATGCATCGCTAGGGTAATTAATTCTTTGCTTAATCGAGGACTAATAAGTTCGGCAAACTTATATACAAAATTGGGCAAGTAAGCGCCACGTTTAAATGCGATACGAGTAACGTTTTGGCCAAAAATATGACCTAATGGAATCACGGTTAAACCTTCACTACCACCGCCAGGAAAAACTTCTTGTACTGCCATTTCAGCCACAATACCAATACCTAAACCAGTTTTTACATAGGTTTTAATCACATCAGAATCAATTGCCTCGAGAGCTATTCTGGGATTGAGTTTTTTACTAGCAAAGGCCTGGTCAATACGACTTCGACCAGTGTAAGAAGGGTGATAAGTTATTAAAGGCTCAAGCGCTAAGTTCTCAATACTAATATTTGTTTTTTGCGCCAAATGGTGATGGCTTGGCAAGACTAATACATGTTGCCATTGATAACAAGGTAGAGTGACTAGCTCGGGGTAACTAGAGAGCGATTCGGTGGCAATTCCAATGTCGGCGCTGTCATCGAGCAGCATTTTAGCTACTTCGTGTGGCGAGCCCTGATGCAGGGTAATATTGACTCCTGCAAAATTCTCGCGCAACTTAGTAATCGGGTTGGGCAACACATAACGCGCTTGAGTGTGAGTCGTGGCAATTGACAAGCGTCCAGTGCCTTCAGTGCTGTACTGCTGGCCTATTTTTTTTAAATTAGCCGTTTCTCGCATAATCATTTCTATGCTTTTAATGACTAAATAGCCGGGCTCAGTGATGCGACGTATTCGTTTACCATGACGAGCAAAAATTTGAATACCTAATTCTTCTTCGAGCTCAATGATGGCTTTAGAAATACCAGGCTGCGAGGTGTGCAAGGCCTTGGCAGCCTCAGTGAGGTTAAGTTGTTGCTTTACCGTTTCTAAAACAAAGCGAAATTGGTGCAAATTCATGTTAGCTATGAATAGGTGTATGGGATCGACTGATTAATTGAGCCACCCACATTGAAAACTCGGGATGTTCACCTACGGCAGGTAATAAATCAATTGTGATCTGAGGGTGCTGTTTTTTGAGCTCATCTACTAGTAAGGGTAGGTCTTCGCGGACATGCTTACCTACTCCCAAAAATAGGGGTGTAATTCGAAGATGGGTAACCCCTAAGCTTGCTAAATTTTGAGTCGCTAATTCTAGACTGAGGGGGTTCATTTCTAAAAAAGCTAAACTCACATGCCAATCGGGATTGAGTTTTTGGAGATCTTCTGCCACTTGCTGCATAGGCACATACCATAAAGGGTCGCGTGAGCCGTGGCCAAAAACAATGGCACCATATGTGTTATTCATGACCAATCCTTTTGATATTTATCTTCTAAGTGCTTGCCAACTAAATGCGGCTAAAGCCACAATACTGTAGAACAAACTAGGCATAGCAGCCGTTAATAAAGGCGACCATTGATTTACATTACCAAAATAACTGACTAGAGTATTGAGTACAAAAAAACTAATCCCAACTAAAATACCTATAAAAACATAGGTGCTAATTGATTTGGTTCTAAAATGTATATAAGCAAAAGGCAAGGCCAAAATTAACATCACTACACAGCCAATAGGATAAAAAATCTTGCGCCAAAACTCTATCTCGTAGAGTTGTGCGGACTGAGCATTTTTGTCTAAATGTCGCATATATTGGTATAAATCAATAGTGCTCATTTTTTCAGGCTTTAATAAGGCAACACCTACCATACTACTGGTAATACTCGTTTTGAATTCAAGCTTTCTAAATGTTTGGTGAGTCACTTGAGGCGGCGTATTTAAATCATTTTTTTGAGTTTCAAATGTTTTAACTTGCGCTCCTTTTAAGAGCCAAAAATTTTCTTTAAAACTGGCAGAGTTGGCGAAAGTAATTGACTTAATAGTCCCATCAGTGTGGAACTCATAAATTTGTACGCCTGCTAAATCATTATTGGCTCGTATAGCGGCAACATTAATTGCAAAGTTTTGAGTCTCGTTTTTCTCTTTTAACCATGCACCGTTTTGTGCAACAGATATTTTGCCTAGATACTTAGCTTTTAAGAGTTGGCCTGTTCTACTCGTCACCGGTGTAATATAGTCACCTAAAACAAAGGTGATCATCATAAAAATCGCACCTAAACCTAAAATGAGTTGAAGTGACTGACCAGGACTTAAGCCAACGGTTCTTAAAATAGTAAATTCAGAACTATTTGCCAACCTTGCCATTACCCAGGTGGCTCCAATGAGCACCACAATGGGTAAGAGTTCGTATAAATGACCTGGTATTAACAAGAGAACATAGGCGATGGCTTGCCATAATCCATAGGTACCTGTTCCAAACGGGCTTGATTTGCCAATTTTTGAAAGTTCATCGACGAAGTCAAAGAACAAAAATAAAACAATAAAACCAAGCGCAATAAGGCCAACCGTTTTAGCAATTTCTTTATAAATTAGATTGCGAATGATTTTCATACTTTAGCCTTATTTTTAGGGCCTAAATTGAGTAACTGTGCAGTGCGAATTAAAACCAAGCGAAAGTTTAAATTGAGGTGATTAAAATAGAGCCACAGCATCCCTATTAAAAAGCCCATGCCATGCAGACCTAGCATCCATAAATAAAAATTACTTCGACCATCACCAATACGAGTCTGACCAATATTAATTAAATTGTAGTAAATTAAAAAAGCAAACAAGGCCAATAAATAGCCCTGATTACGATGTGATCTCGGTGTGCCACTAGTGCCCATGGCAATCCCTAAAATTAAAAAGTTAAAAGCCACTCCCACCAATCCTAAGCGCCATGCTAATTCACCAAGGTTTTCGTTAGTGGGGTCTTGTATTAAATCTAAACTTGAAATAGTTTTAGTGGGAACATCGCTTAAAGGGTTAAAAGTATTTGATTTAATCAAATTACCATATTCTTTGAAAGTGCTGAAGTCGATGGTTCCTTTAATACCATTAAGAGTAATTCTTTGTCCATCGGTTAAGACCAAATATTGGCCTGCAGTGAGTCGTTCCAAATGTCCAGATTTTGCTGTCACAATCGATTCAATTCGTCCTTTGTTCTCGTAAACAAAAATATCATTACTCTTACCTGCTGCACTCGAATTTTTATCAATATAAAAAACCCGGCTACCATCAGATGATTCTTGAAAAACACCAGGTGTTACGCGTTCTAGGTCACCGCGCCTTTCATACTGATCTCGCAAATTTTGAGATTGAGTATTAGCCCATGGCCAAATGACCAAAGCCAAGCCGAAAATAGCAATTAAAATGGGCCAAGCGAAACCAAAAACTGGGCGAATTAAACTACGTACCCCTTTGCCACTACTTTGCCAAATAATCATTTCGCTATCTTTGTACATACGAGTAAGTGTGTGAACAATAGCAATAAGTAAGCACAAAGTT
>JALQUL010000390.1 GCA_023260735.1 Limnohabitans sp.
CAACAATCTACAAAAAACAATTGACAATAAAGATTAAACAAGGTGAAATTAAGATGTCGAGAGTATAAAGAGTGTTGGTTTTATTCTCAAAAACCTAATTTCAACGGATTTTGCCATTTTTATGAGGCCAGTATGGACCGCGATAAGATTCTTCTCACCCCAGGACCTTTAACCACTACCCTTCGCACCAAATTAGCCATGCTTCGTGATTGGGGTTCATGGGACAGTGAATTTAATGCGATTACTGCCAGTATTCGTCAAAGCCTGCTACAAATTATTCATGGTAGTAACGACTACACCGTAGTTCCTTTACAAGGCAGTGGGACTTTTAGTGTTGAAGCTGCGGTAGCGACTGTTGTGCCAGCCAATGGTCATATTTTGGTACTCGACAACGGGGCTTATTGCAAACGCGCCGCCAAACTAAGTACCATGATGGGTAAAAAATGCACGGTCAAAACTTTTGATGAAGCCCAAGCAGTTGACCCGCAAGTTTTAGAAGCCTGTTTACAAGCAGACCCTAGCATTACTCATGTCATTATGATTCATTGCGAAACAGGGGCTGGAGTACTTAATCCTTTACAAGCGGTATCTGACGTTTGTAAAAATAAAGGGGTTGGTTTAATAGTGGATGCCATGAGTTCTTTTGGGGCTCTTGAAATTGATACTCGTCAAGTTCAATTTGATGCCTTAATTGCTGCCAGTGGCAAATGTTTAGAAGGGGTTCCTGGTATGGGGTTTGTGTTTATTCGCAAAGCCATATTAGCCTCTTGCGAGGGCAATAGCATGAGTTTAGCCATGGACCTGTACGACCAGTACCAGTACATGGAAAAAACTACGCAGTGGCGTTTTACGCCTCCTACCCATGTGGTAGTGGCTTTGCATCAAGCGATTGCTCAATTTGAAGAAGAAGGTGGACAAGCGGCTCGGTTAGCTAGGTACACCGCCAATTATCAAGCTTTAATTGATGGCATGGCGGCCCTAGGTTTTCAACCTTTTTTAGATCCTCAAGTGCAAGCGCCAATTATTGTGACTTTTCATGCACCTAAAGATGCCAAGTATGATTTTAAACAATTCTATTTAGCGGCCAAAGATAGAGGCTTTATTTTGTATCCTGGTAAGCTCACACAAATCGAAACTTTTAGAGTGGGTTGTATTGGTGCGATTGGACCAAATGAAATGAAACAAGCGGTATTAGCAGTAAAACAAACTCTGACTGATTTAAAAATTCAAACCGTTGCTTAAATCAACTTTTGCGAATATCTTAGGTCATACCTAGCACTTACTGGTATGACCTTTTTTTGTTTTTCACATAAAGCATTTGCTCTTTTTAATCTGTACCACTACTCCATATCTGATATTTAATAAAAGGCCGATTGACTCATGAAACCTGTATTTGTTTTTTTCGATTTAGATCACACGCTGTTAGACGGCGATACCGATGTTTTATGGATTGAATTTTTAGCCAAAGAAGGATTACTAGACGGGCAAGCACTTTTACAGCGCAACCAAGAAATCTCTTATCTTTATAAAACAGGGGCAGTGGACCCACATGAATTTACCGCTTTTTATGTGGGTACTCTGGTTCATAAAACTTGGCAACAATGGAAAGTTTTACGTGAACAATTTTTTAATGAACAAATATTACCTTGCATTTCTGCAAAAGCAATTGCTTTAGTTAACTCTCACCGTGATCAAGGCCATACCCTAGTTTTGACTAGTGCTACCAATACTTTTTTAACCGAACTAACCGCGCAGTACTTAAAAATTAATCATTTATTAGGCAGTGTGCCAGAATGCATAGAGGGTATTTTTACCGGTAAAACAGTGGGCACTTTAAACCTACGTGATGGTAAAGTGATTAATTTAAAAGCTTGGCTTTTGCAGCAAGGTTTAAGTTTGGAAAATATAATCAGCTATGGTTATAGCGACTCTATCAACGACTTGCCCTTGTTAGAGTGTGTGAACCATGCAATTGCCGTGAACCCC
>JALQUL010000456.1 GCA_023260735.1 Limnohabitans sp.
GTATAAGTAATACGGTTAACCATAGCAGGCACATCTGCCAAAACCATTTCTTTAAAGTCCATGAACTTAAAGGCTTGGTTAGAGACGTCTTCATCAGTTAAACGCTCTAGTACTTGACGTGCTTTTGGACCGGCAATCGACAAACCTACTAGCTTCATGCCAAAAGGCTTAATGCTGACTGAACCATCTTTGGGTAACAGCGATTCAAACCAACGCATATGGTAAACCTGCGCTTGGCTAGAGCCCCACATTAAAAAGCGATTTTCATCGGCTTTGGCAATGGTGAAATCACCAATTAATTTACCTTGGTGGTTCAGCATAGGCGTTAAAACCAAACGACCCTTTTTAGGCATAGAGTTGGTCATGACTTTTAACAACCAAGCTTCTGCGCCTGCACCGGTAATTTCGTACTTAGCAAAGTTGGCAATTTCAGTCACACCCACCGCTTCACGTACGGCCTTACACTCGGCTTTAATAGGTTCAAAGTCGTTAGAGCGATGGAAAGAGAAGACGTCTTTGGCTTCAGTGCCTTTAGGAGCGAACCACAAAGGAGTTTCCATAGCCCAGCTATCACCCATTACCGCACCTTGTTCAATCATGCGATCGTACAAAGGTGTGGTTTGCATTGGGCGTGCAGCAGTTAACTCTTCGTTAGGGAAACGAATAGAGAAGCGACGGCTATAGTTTTCACGCACTTTTGCATTGGTGTAGCTACGGGTGGCCCAATCACCAAAACGAGCGACATCCATACCCCAGATATCAAAACCAGGATCGCCATCCACCATCCAGTTAGACAAGGCTAAACCAACACCACCACCTTGACTAAAACCGGCCATCACGCCGCAAGCTGACCAGAAATTGGTACGACCTTGAATTGGTCCCACTAAAGGATTGCCGTCTGGCGCAAAGGTAAATGGACCATTAATCACACGCTTAATACCTACGTTTTCAAGACGTGGGAAATGTTGGAATGCCACTTCTAAAGAAGGAGCAATACGATCTAAATCGGGTTGTAATAATTCTTGACCGAAGGTCCATGGTGTATTTTTTGGTGACCAAGGCACACAGGCTTTTTCGTAAGCACCTAATAAAATGCCTTTGCCCTCTTGGCGTAAATAACACTCTGCTCCGAAGTCAATCACATGACCTACTTCTTTGCCAGTGGCTTGATTAAAGGCCATTACTTCTGGCACTTCGTCAGTCACCAAATACATATGCTCCATTGCCAAAACAGGCAGTTCAATGCCCACCATACGGCCCACTTCACGAGCCCACAAACCGCCAGCATTCACCACATGTTCACACTCAATCACACCTTTGTTGGTAATCACACGCCATGTACCATCTGGTTTTTGCTCTAGGCCTTCGACCATAGTTTGTACTTCGATGGTAGCGCCACCTAAACGGGCTGCTTTAGCATAAGCATAGGTAGTGCCTGATGGGTCTAAGTGACCTTCATTAGGGTCAAGCAATGCACCTAAAAAGTTTTTCTCTTCAAGCAAAGGGAAATATTTTTTAGCTTCAGTGGCAGAAATAATGCCAGTATCCATACCTAAATAACGACCCTTGGCCACTGTCGTTTTTAAGAACTCCATTCGCTCGGGAGTATCGGCCAACATAATACCAGCCGACAAATGTAAACCACAAGATTGACCAGAAATGGCTTCTAGTTCTTTGTACAAGTTAACGGTATAACTTTGTAATTTGGCAACGTTAGGGTCACCATTAAGGGTGTGGAAACCGCCTGCAGCATGCCAGGTAGAACCTGATGTGAGTTGATCACGTTCGAGCAACATAACGTCGCTCCAACCCCGTTTGGTTAAATGGTAGAGTACAGAGCAACCGACTACTCCACCGCCAATAATGACTACTTGTGCTGTTGATTTCACGACAAAGTCCTTTTTTATAGTTAAATGACAATTTAAAAAATGGGAATAGAATTTCAAAAGTGCTTGAGCATTTTAAACAGATGCTTGATGCCTTGTAAAACCCAATCTACAAATGAATGATTAAAAATCAGTAGGTGCGCCGCCTTGCTCTATACGTTTAGCAACAAACGCATCTAACTCTTCTTCTATGGCTTTATCCATTGCAGGACGCTCGTATTCGGCTAGTTTTTGTTTCCATACGGCGTTGGCCTTTTGGTCTGCGGTTGGACTGCCTGCTTCTTGCCAGGTCTCAAAATTGCGCCAATCTGAAATAATCGGAGAATAAAACGCATTTTCAAATCTTTCTAAAGTATGTGCAGTTCCAAAATAATGACCACCAGGGCCTACTTCGCGCATGGCGTCCATAGCCAAACCAGCAGGGCTTACGTCTAGTGGTGTTAAAAATTCTGCCACCATTTGTAATAGGTCGCAGTCTAAAATAAATTTCTCGAAGGATGCCGTTAACCCCCCCTCTAGCCAACCAGCAGAATGCATCACAAAATTGCCGCCACCTTGCAACACGGCCCACAATGAAAAGACGGACTCATAAGCGGCTTGTGCGTGGACACTATTTGCAGCATTGACGTTGGAAGTACGATAAGGAATACCGTATTTACGGCATAACTGACCACCTACCATTACCGCCTTCATGTATTCTGGAGTGCCAAATGCAGGTGCCCCTGTTTTCATATCAACGTTAGAGGTAAAACCACCGTACACCACTGGTGCGCCGGGGCGTACCATTTGGGTAAAGGCAATACCAGCCAAAGCCTCTGCATTTTGCTGCGCCAAAGCTCCTGCGACAGTCACTGGCGCCATAGCACCAGCCAAAGTGAATGGAGTTAAAACAATAATTTGATTACGTGATGACATTTCAATAATGCCTTGCATCATTGGATTGTCTAGGCGTAGTGGTGAAGAGCTGTTAATAATAGAAAACAATGAAGGCTCTTGATCCATTTGCTCATGGCTAATGCCTCGGGCAATACGGGCAATTTCTAGCGCATCTTGATTACGCTCTTTACCTAATGAATAAGCATGGAAGGCTTTATCGGTAAACTTGGCAATATCTGATAAACAAACCAAATGCCTAATAGAAGCATGAATATCTACTGGTTCGACTGGGTAACCCCCAGTTA
>JALQUL010000459.1 GCA_023260735.1 Limnohabitans sp.
ACCTTTATTATGCCCGGTCAAGAGCAACGTAAAAAATCAGTGCGTGAAAAGCTCAATGTGATTGCTAGTGAGTTTAAAGGCCGCAATGTGTTGTTAGTCGATGACTCGATTGTGCGTGGTACCACCAGTAAAGAAATTGTACAAATGGCCCGTGACGCTGGTGCCCGTAAAGTGTATATGGCCAGTGCAGCGCCTCCAGTACGTTATCGTAACGTCTATGGTATTGATATGCCACGTGCTGCTGACTTGGTCGCTCACGACCGTACGATTGAAGAAATCGAAGCCAAAATTGGCTGTGATAAATTAATTTATCAAGACCTAGATGCAATGCGTGCCGCCATTAACAAACTCAATACCAATATTAAAGGTTTTGAGGCTTCTTGTTTTGATGGTCAATACATTACCGGTGACATCTCCGACTCATTGGTCAATCCATAACCAGACTTTGTCTCAATTGCTTTTGCATTACCCCATTCAATATTAAAAAATACTCCAATGACTACCAGCCGTATTCGTACTCGTTTTGCTCCTTCACCAACTGGTTTTATCCATTTAGGTAATATTCGTTCAGCTTTATACCCTTGGGCTTTTGCTAGGGCTACGGGTGGTGATTTTATTTTGCGTATTGAAGATACCGATTTAGAGCGCTCAAGCCAAGCGTCTGTCGATGTCATTATCGAGGGGATGAAATGGTTGGGTCTCGATCATGACGAGGGTCCTTTTTATCAAACTCAGCGTCTTGATCGTTACAAAGAAGTGCTGGCGCAGTTGGTAGAGGCGGGACATGTTTACCCTTGTTATATGTCAGTGCAAGAGCTAGATGCCCTGCGTGAAGCACAAATGGCAGCCAAAGAAAAACCACGTTATAACGGAACCTGGAGGCCAGAGCCAGGCAAGGTTTTACCGCCTATTCCAGAGGGCGTTCAACCTGTTTTACGTTTTAAAAATCCATTAACGGGTAGCGTGATTTGGGAAGATAAGGTCAAGGGACAAATTGAAATCAGCAATCAAGAATTAGATGATTTAGTAATCGCCCGCCCTGATGGCACGCCTACTTATAACTTCTGTGTAGTGGTGGATGATATTGATATGCAAATTACACACGTCATTCGTGGTGATGACCACGTGAATAATACACCACGTCAAATTAATATTTTTAAAGCTTTAGGTCACGAAGTGCCTGTTTATGCTCACTTACCAACGGTGTTGAACGAGCAGGGTGAAAAAATGAGCAAGCGTAATGGTGCTAAAGCCGTTACTCAATATGCCAAAGAAGGCTATTTACCAGAGGCAATGATCAATTATTTAGCTCGTTTGGGATGGAGTCATGGCGATGATGAAATCTTCTCACGTGAGCAATTTTTAGCTTGGTTTAACCTTGATCACTTAGGCCGTAGTGCGGCTCAGTTTGATGAGGCTAAATTACGCTGGGTCAATGCTCAGCATATTAAAGCGACAGCTGATGACGTACTAGCCGGTTTAGTACAAACCATATTATCTGAGCAGGGTATTCAAGTGGATGATCGTTTAGCTGCTATTTGTGCCATGTTCAAAGACCGTTGTGACACTTTGTTGGTGTTGGCTAGCTGGGCGGCTAAGTTTTACGCACCAGTGGTAATTGCCCCAGAAGACTATGCCAAACATGTGACTCCTGCAGTATTGCCCGCAGTAGAAGCTTTTGCACTGGCCTTGCAAAACTGTGAGTGGACAGTAGCAGGGGTGGCTGCCACGATTAAACAAACACTGGCTGATGCGGGTTTAAAAATGCCGCAGTTAGCAATGCCAGTGCGAGTTTTAACTGCCGGCACAGCACAAACCCCATCGGTTGATGCTATGCTGGTGTTAATGGGTCGCGATACGGTTATAACAAGGCTTGCTTCAAGGCTTTAAGCACTTCAATGGGCGCCTCTGACATTAAAGAGTGTCCGGCGTCCACTCGAAAAATTTGTGCACTGGGAATTTTATTGATCAATGATTGGGCAGCTTTGGCTGGGGTCATTTGGTCTTGATTACCTAAAATAAAACTTGTTTTTGCCTGTATTTTGCTGGCCGCATTTTCTCCATTGCTGTAGCTATCACAAGCTTTGAAACCGGTATAAAACACATTGCTAGTGGCATTGCTTTTTAGAGTTTTTCTCATTAAGGCCCTGGCCGCTCCGTAAGTCCATACACCACTTGCTTGATTGTTTGACGTTAGGGCTAAGCGACTGTGTGAAAACTGATTCACTAATGCAATCGCTTTTTCTGGGTGATTGACCGAAGCCTCTAATAAGGCGGCTGACACTTTCATTGGGTAGGCTGTGCCAACTAACACTAAATGTTCAATTCGCTGCGGAATTTGACTAGCCGTTTCTAGGGCAATTAATGAACCAAAACTGTGACCTACTAAACTGGCTTTCTCAATTTTTAAATCATCCATTATTTCTAGAATAGTTTGGCTCGCTTGTTCTACACTGGCTGGGGGTGAGCCTTTGCTTTTTCCTTGACCAGGTAAATCTATGGCCAAAACGTTCCAGCCATGATAGGCCATATATCTTGATTGTGTTTGCCAAACACTATGATCGTTTAATACACCATGAATAAACACCAGTGTAGGCAAATTGGTTTGAAAGGTTTTATTGGCTGTGTAGGCAAAGACAGGCCCCGATTGAAGATTAATCCACATAAGTATTCTCTTTTAAGCTTTGGTTTTTTCTGCAGTTTTAAGGGCTTTTTGTAAATCTGCAATTAGGTCATCGTGGTTTTCTAGACCAATAGATAAACGAATGGTGCCCTCTGTAATACCACTTTGTTCTAGCGCTTTTGCATCCATTCTAAAATGGGTCGTAGAGGCAGGATGAATCACTAAACTTTTACTGTCACCCACATTGGCTAAATGGCTAAAAATTTGCAAGGCTTCAACAAAAGCTTTACCTTGCTGACGACTGCCGGCTAAATCAAAACTAAACACCGAGCTTGCGCCTTTAGGCAACAGTTGTTGTGCTAAAGCGTAATCGGCATGGCTTTGCAATGCTGGATGACCGACTCGTTTAACAAAGGGGTGCTGGGATAAAAATTCAATGATTTTGTGAGTATTGGAAATATGCTTTTCCATACGTAAACCCAAGGTTTCAATGCCTTGCAAAATAAGCCATGCGCTGTGTGGACTTAAGCAAGCCCCAAAGTCACGCAGACCTTCTCGGCGGGCGCGTAATAAAAAGGGTGCTACACTGCTTTCTTCGCTAAATACCATTTGATGAAATCCATCGTAGGCTTGAGTGAGCTGTGGGAATAGTCCTGATACTTCGTAGTCAAAACTACCTCCATCAATTAATACGCCCCCAATGACTGTGCCATGTCCACTTAAAAATTTGGTCGCAGAATGTACGATTAAATCGGCGCCTAATTGAAAGGGTTGAATTAAATAGGGCGTCGTAAGAGTAGAGTCCACTAACAACGGCACACCCGCTTCGTGCGCAATTTTGCTAACCTCTGGAATGTTTAAGACATTCATACCAGGGTTACCGACTGTCTCACCAAAAAACAGCCTTGTATTGGGTTGTACAGCGGCCTTCCAAGCGGCTAAATTACCAGGCTCAACAAAGGTGGTTTGAATGCCAAAGCGAGATAATGTGTAGTGCAATAAGTTATGCGAGCCCCCGTACAGAGCAGCTGAAGCCACAATGTGCGAGCCGGCATCCATTAAGGTGCTAATAGCCAAAAACAAAGCCGCTTGACCACTCGCTGTACTAATGGCACCGACACCACCTTCTAGGGCGCTCATTCTTTGTTCTAACACTGCATTAGTAGGGTTGCTAATGCGTGAATAAACATGACCAGGTTGTTCTAGGTTAAAAAGCGATTGAGCATGATCACTTGAGTCAAAAACAAAAGAGGTGCTTAAGTGAATAGGAACGGCTCTTGCACCGGTGCTTGCATCGGGTGCAGCCCCAGCATGTAGGGCTAAAGTATCAAATCCAGGGTCAGAAAATCCAGCCATATCATCCTTTTTTTGAACAAAATATAAAATAATTGTGAAATTATCGCTATTGTGGACTATATTTGAGGCGTTACCAACCTTTACCCACAGGGTGCGAAAATTATGAAAGTTAGCGATATTCTTCGAGTCAAAGGCAATACTCTTTACACCGCCAATGCAGACGAGCCTTTAGCCAATGCCATTTCTATTATGGCTGAAAAAGACATGGGCTCATTAGTTGTCATGGAACATGGCGAGCTAGTCGGCATGCTCACCTTCCGTGAAGTTATACAAACAGTGGTTAAAAATGGTGGTTTAGTAGGTAAAACCTTGGTTAGAACGGCCATGGATGATGCTCCTTTAACCTGCACTTCCGAAACTGAATTGGACGAAGTACGCCGCATGATGTTAGATCGCCATGCGCGTTATATGCCTGTAATGGATAACCGCATGTTAATGGGTGTGATTAGTTTTTATGATGTGGCAAAAGCGGTTGTAGATAGCCAAAATTTCGAAAATAAAATGCTAAAAGCTTATATTCGAGATTGGCCTGACGCTGAAGACGGTAGTCTCAATTGATTTAAAATCATAGATGCTTGCAAGGGGTCACTTGAGATGCTTTCGCAAAACTCAAGATACAGCTGTAAATGTTGTTAGTAGTGACGCTGAAGGTTCAATAAACCTGCAGTCATACCACTAGGCCGTTTTAAAAATTGCAACTAGTATGCCTTGCCAAGTAAATTTTTACTTGGTCAAAGCTTTATGCGCTCCTTTTGTTAAAGGGGAGTGTTTTTATTTTTCAAATTTTTATTTCATCTCACCATGTCTGGTAATACTTTTGGCAATTTATTTGCAGTCACTAATTTTGGCGAATCGCACGGTCCTGCAATTGGTTGTATTGTGGACGGTTGCCCACCTGGTCTAGAGCTTTCAGAAGCCGATTTGCAAGGCGATTTAGATCGCCGTAGGCCGGGTACTTCTAAGTTTGTGACTCAACGCAACGAGCCCGATCAGGTTGAAATATTAAGTGGAATTTACCAAGGTAAAACTACAGGTACGCCCATTGCTTTATTAATTCGTAACACCGATCAGCGCAGTAAAGATTACGGTGATATTTTGCAAACCTTTAGGCCTGGTCATGCCGATTACACCTATTTTCAAAAGTACGGGATTCGTGATCCACGCGGTGGTGGACGCTCATCTGCTCGCATGACCGCACCTATGGTGGCAGCAGGCGCCATTGCTAAAAAATGGCTCAATTTAAAGTTTGGCATAGAGTTCAAAGCGTGTATGACACAAATTGGTGAGTTAGCTATTCCATTTGAATCGTGGGATTTTGTGCCTCACAACCCATTTTTTGCCCCGTGTGAGAATGTAAAACCATTTGAAGACTATATGGAGGTTTTGCGTAAAAATCACGACTCCTGCGGAGCCCGTATAAGGCTCGTGGCTACCAAAGTACCGGTGGGTTTGGGCCAACCCTTATACGATAAATTAGATGCCGATATTGCATATGCCATGATGGGTATTAATGCCGTTAAAGGGGTAGAAATTGGTGCCGGTTTTGCCAGTGTGAGTCAAAAGGGCAGTTTTCATGGTGACTCCTTAACCCCTACTGGCTTTCTAAGCAATAATTCTGGTGGGGTCTTGGGCGGAATCAGTACAGGTCAAGATATTGAAGTGAGTATTGCGATTAAGCCAACCAGTTCGATTCTTACGCCGCGTGAGACAATAGATTCAAGTGGTCAGCCTGCACAAGTGATTACTAAAGGTAGGCATGACCCATGTGTAGGAATTAGGGCCGCCCCAATTGCAGAGGCAATGTTGGCCTTGGTGATGATGGAGCATGTCATGCAAAATAGAGCCCAGTGCAATGATGTGAATTCGGGTTTAAATCCCATCTAATTAGTTTTAATTTTTTCTAAAGGAGTCAATATGCCAACAATACAAGTGCATTTAATGGAAGGCCGTACGGTCGAACAAAAAAAAGAGTTAGTGAAAGCATTAACCGATGCCACCGTAAAAACTTTGGGTGGTTCGCCCGAGTCAGTTGATATTTTGTTATATGACATCAAGCGTCATGATTGGGCCACCGGCGGGGAATTATGGAGTGAGAAAAAATAATTGAACTTAGTTCAAGAACCTTCCACTTCAAAGGTGCCTACTATGGCACCTTTTATTGCTTTTTGTGCCTGCTATTATGGATTTTTAGGTTTATTTAACCCTTATCTTCCACTATGGTTAAAAGACGCTGGTTTGAGTGTGGCTGGCATCAGTGCCATCATGGCTTTGCAATCTTTATCTAGAATGGTGGGCCCTTATTTCTGGGGTGCAGCCAGCGACAAATCCGGTCGCCCCATTTATTTACTGCGCATGGCAGCTGTTATTTCTTTAGTGGCGACCTTAGGTTTATTTTGGAAAAATCCTTGGTGGCTGGCAGCCGTATTGTTTTTGTTTTTTGTTAATACCAGTGCCATGGTTCCTATGAGTGAGACCGCTATTACGCAGGCTTTGCTCCGTTCTGGGCCATTTGATATTAAGCGTTACGGCAAAATTAGAGTCTGGGGTTCGATTGGTTTTATGCCGGTGGTGTTTTTAAGTGGCGTGTGGTTTGAATATGTGGGTTTTGTTAGTTTTGTACCTTTAAGTATTTTAAGTATGTTGTTATTGGTACTGATTTGCTGGCGCATACCCGATTTAAAAGTATCAAGTCACAGTACAGTGTCGGCCCCGATTGCAAAAGTGTTAAAAAAACCAGAGGTAATTTGGTTTTTTCTATGCTTGTTTTTTCATATTTTGGCGCACACTGGTATTTATGTTTTTTTAACACTTTATCTTGATAGCTTGGGTTACAGCAAAACTATTATTGGTTTAATGTGGGTGGCTTCAGTCACCACAGAGATTATTTGGTTTTTTTTACAAGCCCGTTGGTTGCATTGGTTGAGCAATAGTATGTGGTTATTGATTTGTGCTGCATTAACCGTTTTTAGAATGGGTTTTACTGCAGGCTTAGCTCATATTTGGTGGGTATTGTTAATAGCCCAAGCTACTCATGCGATTACTTTTGCAGCTCACCATTCGGTAGGGGTAAGTTTTATTACTGATTTTTTTCCTGGTGCTTTAAGAGGTCGTGGTCAAGCTTTGTACACCATGATTGGTTACGGTGTAACAGGCATATTAGGTGCATTATTGGGTGGCATTTTAAGCGAGTATTGGGGTTTAGCCAGTGTTTTTTGGGCCGGTTTAATTAGTGCGATTTTGGCAACAGCCTGTGCATGGAAATTACACCAACATCGTGAATTAAGATGAACTACTCGAGTAAGTGCATCGACTTCTCACTAGTAGTGGCAGGAATAAGCCTATTTTTAAAATAGACCTATGCTAAAGCTTTAAGTTTTACTAGAGTCTATTGTCACCCAAGGCCTATAACCACTCACCATAATAGTGGCAATACTTACTAATATCGCACCCACAAAAGTAATGTAAGTGACTGCTTCGCCTACAAACAAATAGGCCCAAAATACCCCAAAACCAGTGATCATAAAATTGGTACTTAAAGCGGCAATAGGGCTAATATGAATCATGATGCGCATATACTGCCAATAAGCCAGTCCAGAGGTAATCACACCGGTAATGAATAAGCAACCCAAGGCATACCAGCTAAAACCTGCTTGCGGTAGTGATGAAATAGCAAACGGGCTTAAGAGAATACTAGCCGTTAAATGCATAGAAGCAGTAATAGCCAGTGGTTGCATACGGGTTGTGGCCCGCTTTAATAAGGGTGTGGCAAGGCCTGAGCAAAATGCGGCTCCGCCACAGGTGAAAGCCCCAATTAATAAGTTGGAGCTAACCTGCGCAGGGCCGAGTTTTACGATTAAAGCAACCCCACTAAAGCCAATCATACTGCCACCAATTTTGACGGCAGTAAGCTTATCTTCCTTTAACCATGCAGAGGCAAATACACCAAATAAAACCGAGGTAATCATCATGACAGAGCCATAACTAGCCGGTAATTTAAGGGCCGAATAGTTATACAAAAAATGCGGAATTGCAACGGCGACTGCACCTAAAATAAAAAGCTCTTTCCAATGTTTTTTCTCGGGCCATGGCTCTTTCAGAATTTTCATAATGAGTGCCAAAGTTGCTGCCCCCATCGTAATACGCAAGGCTGCAGAAACATTAGGACCAAACACTTTGGCGGCTGTACCGGTAAAAATAAAATTAGACCCCCACAATGCCGATAAACCCATAAGATGGAAAAAAATTTTAGCGTTCATGCGTAGGGCTTTATTTGGGGTTTTTGATGAATTGTGAAGGCTTGGGTGTTAGATGGATGCTGTGACTAGTTCGAATCATGTTTACTTTTTGCATTGGTAGAGAAAAAGCAAATTTGTCAGCTTTAGAGAGTATTGCTATCATTTCAACATATTAGAGTTGAATTGTGCCCTCACTTGTCATACATGAGACTAATAGCAACACCTATGCGACAAAAAATCCTCTTAATTGACGCTTATAAAAATTTAATTTGCTCGTTAAAGCATAAAAATAGCCTGTACCGCAGTACAGGCTAAAAAGTTACCTCAATAATAAAATTAAATTAGTGACCCAAAATTTTAGATAAAAAGTCTTTGCTTCGGTCGGTTTGTGGGTTGTTAAAGAAATCGTGTGGATTGTTTTGTTCGACGATTTGACCTTGGTCCATAAAAATCACACGGTCGGCAACTGCTTTGGCAAAACCCATTTCGTGGGTCACACAAATCATAGTAATGCCTTGGTTGGCCATTTCTACCATGACATCTAATACTTCTTTAATCATTTCTGGGTCGAGAGCAGAGGTGGGCTCATCGAATAACATGATTTTTGGTTTTAAACAAAGCGCACGGGCAATGGCAACACGTTGTTGTTGACCACCAGACAATTGCAATGGGTATTTATGAGCTTGCTCGGCAATACGCACACGTTGTAATTGTGCCATGGCTCTTTCTTCAGCTTCTTTTTTAGGCATTTTACCGACCCACATTGGCGATAAGGTGAGGTTTTCTAGCACGGTTAAATGCGGAAATAAATTAAATTGTTGAAACACCATCCCGACTTTTTTTCTGACGTCATCAATGGCTTTCACATCATCGGTGAGGGCAACGCCATCGACAATTAAATTGCCTTGCTGATGTTCTTCTAGTCGATTAATACAACGAATTAAAGTAGATTTTCCAGAGCCAGAAGGGCCACAAATCACAATGCGTTCGCCTTGCGTTACGGTGAGGTTGATGTCGCGTAAAACGTGAAAATCATTGCCATACCATTTATTGACGTTTTCAAATTGAATAATAGCTTGTGTCATGATAATAAGTGCTTAAATTAATTAAATTTTGATCGGGTTGCAATGTATCGAAACAATGCATTAGCGTTGTTTACCTTTATTGACTTGAGTTTCAATCCAAGCGCTATAGCGCGACATAGAGAAACAGAAAATAAAATAAATAATGGCAATAAAAATGTAGGCTTCAATTTTAAAGGGGCGCCAATCGGAGTCGGAGTTAAGTGCCAATGACATCGCACCAGTTAGCTCGTACAAACTCACAATAGTGACCAATGATGTATCTTTAAACAAACCAATAAAATTGTTCACAATACTAGGAACTACCAT
>JALQUL010000028.1 GCA_023260735.1 Limnohabitans sp.
CAATATTCGATCTGCCATGCCTGGTGGATTGGTGGCTGCAGGCAATGCTAGCCAGTTCTCTGATGGTGCAGGTGCCTGTGTGGTGATGCATGAAAAAGTAGCTGCACAAAAAGGCTTGCAACCATTAGGTCGCTTTTTAGGTTTTGCCGTAGCAGGATGCGAACCCGATGAAATGGGTATTGGGCCAGTTTTTGCGATTCCAAAAGTATTGTCAAAATTAGGTTTAAAAGTACAAGACATTGACCTCTGGGAGCTCAACGAAGCATTTGCGGTGCAGGTCTTATATTGCCGCGATCAATTAGGTATTCCAGCTGACAAACTCAATGTTAACGGGGGCGCAATTGCGGTCGGTCATCCTTACGGTGTTTCGGGTCAACGTTTAACCGGTCATGCTCTTATTGAAGGCAAGCGTCGTGGTGCTAAATTAGTGTTAGTGACTATGTGTATTGGTGGTGGTATGGGTGCTGCGGGTGTTTTTGAAGTTTTATAAAAAATTTTAAAAATGGCTCTTCTTGCAAGGTTTTAAATTGCCTAATTAAGCGACATAAATTGTCGTTTAGTTTAATTTATTAATTTTGGTTTACAAGCGCCTTTCAATAAATGGGTGAAGCAGTTAAGAAAATTCTTGCTCAGATTCACTCCTTCATTGTTAGCCTTTATTCTTAATGTTTTATTTTAGGATTGAAGTATTATGCTGCGTTCATTGCAAAATTTTCTGTTATACGATTGGCAAGAGGTAGGGCAGTTAACGCAGCGTCCACGCTACCAAGACCATTCCAGAGAAACCTTTGATGCTGTTTTAGATAGTTGCGAGCGAATTGCCCGTGAAAAATATGCACCATTTAATCGTTTAGTCGATACCCAAGAGCCTTCCTTCGATGGCGAAAAAGTGCATCTACCACAAGCCACCCACGATGCCCATCACGCCTATGTGAATTCTGGCATGTTGGCGGCCAATCAAGATTACGAAATTGGCGGTATGCAATTACCCTTTACAGTAAGCTCTGCTGCCAACGCCACTCTTGCAATGGCTAGTGTTGGTATAGGTAGTCATCTATTAACAGTTGGAAATGCTGGCTTGTTAATGAAGCATGGTAGTGACAAGCAAAAAGAGGTATTTGCACATCAGCTTTATAAAGGGCTGTGGTCAGGTACCATGTGTTTAAGTGAGCCACAGGCGGGCTCTAGTTTGTCCGATATTCAAACCAAAGCCCTTCCCGATGGAGATGATTTTGCCTCCGACCCATTAGGTCCTCGTTATCGCCTTAAAGGCAATAAGATGTGGATTTCATCTGGTGACCATGAACTCACCGAAAACATTGTTCACTTGGTTTTAGCCAAAGTGCCCGGTCCTGATGGCAAAACCATTGCCGGTACACGAGGTATTTCTTTATTTATTGTGCCGAAACATCTGGTAGCCTCTGATGGCAGTTTAACCGGTCAACGCAATGATGTGGCGCTAGCGGGTTTAAACCATAAATTGGGCTGGCGCGGCACGACCAATACACTGCTTAATTTTGGTGAGGGACGTTATCCGGTTGCTAGTGTCACTCCCGAAGCAACGGCTGGAGCAGTAGGTTATTTAGTGGGTAATTTGCATCAAGGTTTGATGTGTATGTTCCATATGATGAATGAAGCCAGAATTGCAGTAGGGACAGCAGCGGCAATGTTGGGTTTAGCCGGTTATTATGCTTCGCTTGATTATGCCAAAAATAGGCCACAAGGGAGAAGCTTAGGTGCTGCTGGCAAAGATCCCTCAAGCCCACAAATTCCAATTATTGAACATGCCGATGTGAAGCGAATGTTGTTGGCACAAAAATCTTATTGCGAAGCGGCATTTGCCCTAGAAATTTATTGTGCAAAACTGGTTGATGAGCAACACACCGGAACCCAAGACGCACAAAATCAAGCCCGCTTATTATTAGAAATATTAACCCCTATTGCTAAAAGCTGGCCGAGTGAGTGGTGCTTAGAAGCCAATTCATTAGCCATTCAAATTCATGGCGGTTACGGTTACACCCGAGATTTTCCAGTCGAACAGTATTGGCGAGATAACCGTTTAAATATGATCCATGAAGGCACTCATGGCATACAAGCGCAAGATTTATTAGGTCGTAAAGTAGTGATGGAGCAAGGAGCTGCTTTGCGACTTCTTGATCAAACTATTCAAAATACTGTTTTGCAAAGCCTGCAATACCCTGAGCTCAGCCCAATGGCACAAGCACTACAAGCGCATTGGAGCCAAGTGTTGCTCACTACTCAGGAAGTCTGGCAAGATAGCAATGTAGCTCCTTCCATTGCCTTGGCCAATGCAGTGCCGTATATGCAAGCATTTGGCCATGTAGTGATTGCTTGGATTTGGTTAGATTTAATTTATACGGTTCACCAAAAGGCAGGTCAACTTCATTTAACTGATGCGCAAATACAAGGTAAAAAAGCTGCGGCTCAGTATTTTTTCAATTATGAATTACCCAAAATTTTTGCTTGGCTCAATGTGGTAAAGCAAAAGGACAGCACTTGCGCTTTGGTTCAAGCGGATCAGTTGTAAGCAGGTTTTTGATGATGTATTTATCATTATTGAGTATTACGGTTGAAATAGGGATGTGATGAATTTGAAATTCTATGTATACATTCTCAGCCGTTGGCTTACTCTATGATAATTTTTATCATAGAAACTGACTTTATTATGAATCAAAAATGACTTATTTACTTTTAAAGGAATGATATGGCTCGCACAATTCAACAATTATTTGATTTAACTGGTAAAACAGCATTAGTAACCGGTGGCTCTAGAGGCTTAGGTTTACAAATGGCCCAGGCCCTTGGTGAAGCTGGTGCCAAATTGGTGATTTCGTCACGTAAAGCATCTGATTTAGATGAAGCAGTCGCCCAATTAAAATCACAAGGCATTGACGCTTTTGCGATTGCCGCCGATTGCTCTAATCCCGAGCATATTGCCCATTTAGCCACCAATGCAATGGCTCATTTAGGCCATATCGACATCTTGGTGAATAATGCGGGTGCTACTTGGGGCGCCCCTGCTGAAGACTATCCGCTTGAGGCTTGGGATAAGGTCATGAACCTCAACATCAGAGGTTATTTTTTACTTTGCCAACAAGTGGGTAAGTTAAGCATGATTCCACGTAAAGGGGGGCGTATTGTTAATATCGCGTCTATTTCTGGTTTAGGGGGTAACCCACCTGATTTGCAAATGGTTGCCTACAATACCTCAAAAGGTGCTGTGGTTAATTTTACCCGCACCATGGCTGCTGAATGGGGTAAACATGGTATTCGAGTCAATGCCATTTGCCCAGGATTTTTCCCTAGCAAAATGACCAAAGGGGTATTAGAGAAATTTGGCGAAGACAATATGGCTGCCCACGCTCCTTTATTGCGTTTAGGTGATGATGAAGATTTAAAAGGTTTGTGCTTATTGCTCTCTAGCGATGCTGGTAAACATATTACTGGCCAAGCTATTGCTGTAGATGGTGGTGTGACTTGTATTGTGGCGGGGTAAATTGTATTTAGTATTTAGCATAGCTACTTATTTGCCTACATTTCTAACTTGAACGATGGCAAGTAAGTTGGTGCATCAAAATATTGGTATTGAAATATTAAAACAAGCCTTGCTTAGTTTTTGATTAGGCAAGGTTTATAGTTAAATTTTAAATAAAGTTGGAGCAAACAATGGCCCATACACATGAAGTGTTCAATCAAGTTCAGCCATTAGAAAACTATAATTTATTTGAAAGCAATAAGCCTTTACAAGCAGCGCTTCGATTACATGCTCCCGACTTATCTGCGCAACAGCGTTTGCAATTGAGCCAGCTAGGAGCGCAATTAGGCTCGGCAGAAATGATGCACCATGCCCGCCTTGCCAACATTCACACACCCGTTTTGCATGGCCACGATATGCGTGGTAAGCGTATCGATCAAGTCGAGTTTCATCCTAGTTATCATGAATTAATGAAGCTTGCTGTTATAGCTGGTTTACATGGAAGTGCATGGGCTAACACTTCTAATACTTTAAACCCTACAACTCAACATGCGCATTTAGTCAGGGCAGCAGGTTTTACACTTTTTACCGAACTAGAGCCGGCTATTCTTTGCCCTATTTCAATGACCTATGCAGTCACGCCAGCCTTGCAAGCTAACCCAGCCATTTTAAATGATTGGTTGCCATTGTTAACTAGTCATTCCTATGACAGTCGCTTTACCTTGTATAAAAATAAAACGGGTGTGACAATGGGAATGGGCATGACCGAAAAACAAGGTGGTTCTGATGTAAGGGCTAACACCACAATCGCTGTGCAAGACGGATCTGATGCTTGGGGTGCAAAATATAAAATCACTGGTCATAAATGGTTTTTTTCGGCCCCCATGTGTGATGCCTTTTTAATTTTGGCGCAAACACTTGCTGGCTTATCTTGTTTTTTTATTCCCCGAGTTTTACCTGACGGCAAGGTTAATGCTATAGAAGTACAGCGCCTTAAAGATAAATTAGGCAATAAGGCCAATGCTAGTTCTGAAGTTGAATTCGAATCTGCCACTGCTTGGTTAGTGGGTGAAGAGGGCAGAGGTATTCCACAAATTTTACAAATGGGTATGTTAACCCGTTTAGACTGCTCTTTAGGAACCAGTGGTTTAATGCGACAAGCTTTGTCTTTAGCTCTTAACCATACAGTGCAACGTCAAGCCTTTGGTAAACATTTATTAGCCCATGATTTAATGAAAAACGTGCTGGCCGATTTAGCCCTAGAGTCAGAAGCGGCGACTGCGTTGTCCATGCGTTTAGCCCACGCCTTTGGCAATCAACACCTAGAGCATGAACAAGTCATCGCTAGGGTTTTAACTCCAATCGCTAAATTTTGGATTTGTAAACGAGGCAGTGGTTTTGCCCAAGAAGCCATGGAGTGTATGGGCGGTAATGGTTATGTAGAGCACAACGGTGACGGCTTAATGGCTAGAATTTATCGCGAAATGCCACTTAACTCAATTTGGGAGGGGGCTGGTAATATTATGGCCATAGATTTATTACGAGCCTTACGCAAAGCCGATGCCGCAGGTGCATTGTCCAACGAGCTTGCCAGTGTGAAAGGGGTACACCCTATGCTAGATAGGTTTATACAAAGCATTCCTATGCGTATAGAAACCCTTGCAGAACCTATACAAGCTCG
>JALQUL010000151.1 GCA_023260735.1 Limnohabitans sp.
GAACATAATTTAAATAATAATAAAGACCAACTGCCAAACAAAAAGGCAAAAACAACATCAAGAAAAAAAAAGTCCATAGGACTATTTTTAATTTTGATTTTTTTGTACCTCGTTTGCTTTGAGTCGAACTACCCAAATAAATCCGCAAGCTTGTTTTTGGGGGATTAGAGCTGGGTTTGGATGGAAGTTTCACGGTTTTATGATGCTTTAGGGTCAAGTAAAACCACTATCGAGTGGTAAACTCAATAGTGAAATAATGGATTTTTGAAGTGTAATTCAAATTTGTCTGGAGTTGAAGAAAACTCAGTTGTTGCAATCTATTGCCAAACACTGCAGACTTTTATTGATCCATCTCTAACAGTCTGATCCAAAAACCATCATTAATTAATAGAGGCTGGCGCTTTAAATAGAGACGCCAATTTTTTCTTAGGTTTAATATTGGGTGAAATAGAGCCTTTATTGGCTTGATTTTTATGCGGTGTGGCATCCCAAGAAGGAGATTGATCGGTAGAAGAAACTTCGTAGGGCTTATAAAAGAATGGATCAACAGGAGGCTGATAAGGCCTTCTAATCGGTTTTTGTACTGATGCCGAGTAATAACCCCGTTCAGAATCGGCATTTCTAGGCGTGCGGCTATAAGAGCGATTTTCTTCACGCTCAACAAGGGCGGGCAAAGACAAATCGAGTAATTCGATTTTGCCTTTAAGTAGTTTTTCAAGATCTGATAATAAGCGGTTATCGGAGGGGGTTACTAAACTAAAGGCTAGCCCATTTGCCCCTGCCCTGCCTGTACGACCAATACGGTGTACATAATCTTCTGCGTTAAACGGTAAGTCAAAATTAAATACTGCAGGTACATCTTTAATATCAAGACCACGAGCCGCTACATCTGTTGCTACCAACAAATCAACTTCACCAGCTTTAAAAGCTGCAAGGGCTTTTAAACGCTCTTCTTGTGTTTTATCGCCATGGAGCGCAGCACAACGTAAACCCTCACGCTCTAGAGAGCGAGATAACCTACCACAACCCAATTTACTATTCACAAACACAAAAGCCTGTTTGACTTGGTGTTGTTGTAAGAGGTGCTGTACAGAACGGCGTTTATCTGCATCCGTAACATTGTAAAATCGTTGAACAATGGTAGAGGCTGTCTCGTTAGGTTTAGCTACCTCAATGGTAATCGGTTTTTGCAAATAACTATTCGCTAAACGTTTAATGTCACCAGAGAAAGTAGCAGAAAAAAGTAAAGTGGTTCGCTCTTTGGGCAAATGCTTAAGGATTCTCTCAAGGTCGGGAAGGAAGCCAATGTCAAGCATTCGATCGGCTTCATCTAACACCACATATTCAACTTGACTTAAACTACAGTTTTTTGCTTCTAAATGATCTAATAATCGGCCTGGTGTAGCCACTAAAACCTCTACACCTGCTTTTAACTCGGAGGCTTGTGGTTTCATGTCAACGCCACCAAAAACTACTGCGCTGCGAAGATTGGTAAAAGAGGCATAACTTTTGACTTGTTTAGCCACTTGATCCGCTAGTTCACGGGTAGGCAATAATACGAGGGCTCGTACAGGATGCCTAGCGGGTGAAGTAGAAATATTTTCGTGTTTGAGCAGACGTTGCAACAAAGGCACAGAAAACGCAGCCGTTTTACCAGTACCAGTTTGTGCTGCACCAAGAACGTCTCGACCTTCAAGAACAGCTGGAATGGCTTGTTCTTGAATAGGGGTCATGTGAATGTAACCCATTGACTCAATTGCTTTGAGAAGGTTGGGTGCGAGGGGGAGGGTAGAAAAAGGTTTACTCATTAATAGCTATATTGTCCCACGTCTTAGCTAAAAAGCAAAAAAATACAGCTCATCTTCAATAGTTAATAATTTA
>JALQUL010000181.1 GCA_023260735.1 Limnohabitans sp.
ATTTGCAAAAAGCACTTCCAGAAATCAAAAAAAGAGCTTAATGTAAAAGTAAATCGCCAATGTTCAATTCTTATAATATAACTCTGCAATTATGGGTTAATCGGTTTATTATTCCTGCGGTATTTGTATTTATTTGGAGTGCAGGTTTTGTAGTTGCACGGTATGCAATGCCTCATTCACCACCCATGTCTTTTTTGGCAGTGCGGTTTTTTTGTTCACTTATTGCCTTTGCTATTTGGGCTTATTTTAGTGGTGTGCAATGGCCCCAGTCTAAAAGTCAAGCCATGCATTTATTGGTGGTTGGTGCTTTAATGCAGGTGGGGTATTTAGGCGGGGTATGGTCAGCCGTTAGACTAGGTATGGGGGCTGGTTTATCGGCACTTATTACTGGTTTGCAACCCATTCTTACCGCTATTTGGTTTAGTTATGTGGGATCTAAAATTTATCCTCAACAATGGTGGGGTTTGGCCTTGGGGTTTTTAGGTGTTGTTTTGGTTTTAAGCGATAAGCTAGCGCATTCAATTGAAGCGACCCCATTAAGTTTATTTTTTATAGTATTGGCACTTGCCTGCATCACGATTGGTACTATCTATCAAAAGCATTTTTTAAAATCTCAAGACGTAAGAGTTGCCAACACTATGCAATTTTTAATTGCATTTGTGATTGCATTGCCTTTAGCACTTCTAGAAAAAGAAACAATGCACTGGAATATGGAGTTAGCTGGCGCAATGATTTGGTCGGTATTGGTATCTACTCTTTTGGGTGCTTCTTTACTTTATGTCATGATACAAAAAGGGGCAACCTTATCGGTTACTAGTTTGTTTTACTTAGTTCCCCCTGTGGCCGCTTTTATGGCCTTTGTGTTGTTTCATGAGCCGCTTAGTTTTAAAATTATTTTAGGCACTGTTATCACCACCTTGGCAGTAGCACTAGTGGTTAGAAGTTAAAGATCAATAATTGTTTATTATTAAAAAGTGCGTTATATGACTAAAAATAATTCCAAAAAATGTATTGCAGTAATAGCGGGCGATGGTATTGGAAAAGAGGTTATGCCAGAGGGTTTAAAAGTTTTAAAGCGTATTTCTGAAATTTGTAATTTGCCCCTAGAGCTAGAAACTTTTGATTTTGCAAGTTGGGATTACTACGAAAAACATGGGCAAATGATGCCCAATAATTGGCGAGAATTATTGCAAGATAAAGAGGCCATATTTTTTGGTGCAGTAGGCTGGCCAGCTAAAATTCCTGATCATATTTCTTTATGGGGCTCATTATTATTGTTTAGACGAGAGTTTGATCAGTATGTGAACTTAAGGCCAGCTCGACTAATGCCCGGTGTCCAATCCCCTTTAGTGCGCCGAGACGGTAGTCCTAGGCAAGCTGGTGAAATTGACATGATGATTGTGCGTGAAAATACCGAGGGTGAATACTCCAGTATTGGTGGCAAAATGTTTGAAGGCACCGACCGTGAAATTGTTATGCAAGAAACGGTCATGAGTCGTGTAGGGGTAGATAGAATTTTAAAATATGCTTTTGAATTAGCGCAATCAAGGCCTAATCAACATCTTACCAGTGCTACCAAGTCTAATGGCATTTCAATTACCATGCCTTATTGGGATGAGCGGGTGAAAGCAATGTCAGCCAATTACCCAAATGTTCGAGTGGATCAATATCATATCGATATCTTAACTGCCCATTTTGTATTGCGTCCAGAAATGTTTGATGTAGTGGTAGCCAGTAATTTGTTTGGTGACATACTCAGTGATTTAGGCCCTGCTTGCACTGGCACTATTGGCATAGCACCAAGTGCTAATATTAATCCTACCGGTAAGTATCCGTCCTTGTTTGAGCCAGTACATGGCTCGGCACCCGATATA
>JALQUL010000184.1 GCA_023260735.1 Limnohabitans sp.
CTTTATAAGAGTTAATTTCGCCAATTTTAATGGTGTTGGGAGCAGAAATCGTTAAAGATGAATAGGTGATTAATGCACTCATTCCCAACAAACGAACCCATAACGCTAATTTCATTACAAAACCTTTGATGTAAAAACAAAATTTTTAGTTGGCAACTAGTTGCCTTTGTGAGAGCTTGAATTGTCCACTAATTTGAAGCATCTATTCTCTCAAAAGTAAAAATAACGACCTAAAAGCGTCAAATTTAGACACTGATTGAGCTATTTTGGAATAAGCTTACAACCAAGATGTAGTAGGAAAGCAGAAAAAACTGGGACAATAGAGAGATTGACCTATTGCGATAGGTTTCAAGTTTTTTTGCAATAAGCACTAGTGGCTAATTTTGCTCTATTTTTTATTTTAATTATTCAATTTTTATGAGCGCATTTTACGAAGAAAAAGTTTTAACGGTTCATCATTGGACCGATCGTTTATTTAGTTTTACCACTACTCGTGACCCTGCTTTACGATTTTCTAATGGTCATTTCACAATGATTGGTTTAAGAATAGACGGCAAGCCGTTATTGCGTGCCTACAGTATTGTGAGTGCCAATTACGAAGAGCACCTCGAGTTTTTATCAATTAAAGTACAAGACGGCCCTCTCACCTCACGCTTGCAACATATTCAAGTCGGCGACACATTGGTGGTGGGTAAAAAACCTACCGGTACTTTGGTGGTGGATTATTTATTACCTGCTAAGCGCTTGTACATGTTTGCCTCTGGAACCGGTCTTGCACCGTTTTTAAGTATTATTCGTGACCCAGAAACTTACGAAAAATTTGATCAATTAATTTTGGTTCATGGTGTGCGTGAAGTTAAAGAGTTAGCCTATCATGACTACATTACCCAAGAGTTGCCAGAGCATGAGTTTTTGGGTGAAATGGTCAAAGAAAAATTACTTTATTATCCAACCGTTACCCGTGAACCCTTCCGCAATCAAGGTCGCAGCACCGACTTGATTAACAATGGTAAGTTGTTCACTGATTTAGGCTTACCCGAAATGAATCCAGTCGAGGACCGTGCGATGATTTGCGGTAGCCCAGGTTTATTACGTGACTTAAAAGCTATTTTTGATGCAAGAGGTTTTAAAGAAGGCAACACCACTACGCCAGGTGATTACGTCATTGAACGTGCTTTTGTTGAAAAATAATTAAAATTTAATCAAAAATAAATAAATGAGTGTAAAAAATTCAAAAAAGTATTAAATTTTGAAGTTTTTTAGGGGAAAATACCGATTTTAATTATTCATTAATTAAAGAATAATTAATGAATCCTGTAAACATGGTGTTTGCGGATCAACCACAACCGACGGCTTGTTGGTAGTCGTATCGGTATTTTTCGGAGACTCATAAATGTTGAAGTTATCAAAATTAGCCGTCGCAGCGGCATTGGTAGTAGTTGCTGGTGCAGCTTCTGCAGGCGAAGTAGAAGTATTACATTATTGGACTTCAGGCGGTGAAGCTAAATCTGTAGCTGAACTCAAAAAAATCATGACAGCTAAAGGTCATGTATGGAAAGATTTCGCAGTTGCTGGCGGTGGTGGTGATAACGCCGCAACCGTATTAAAAAGCCGTGTAGTGTCTGGTAATCCACCAGCTGCTGCTCAAATCAAAGGCCCTGCAATTCAAGAGTGGGCTTCTGAGGGTGTATTGGCTAATCTCGATGCCACTGCCAAAGCAGAAAAATGGGATGCTTTATTACCAAAAGTAGTGGCTGATGTCATGAAATACAAAGGTAACTATGTTGCTGCTCCTGTCAATGTTCACCGTGTCAACTGGATGTGGGCTAACCCAGAAGTACTGAAAAAAGCGGGCGTAGCTGGCATGCCAAAAAACTACGATGAGTTCTTTGCTGCTGCAGAAAAAATCAAAAAAGCGGGTTTAATCCCTGTTGCGCACGGTGGTCAAAACTGGCAAGATTTCACTACATTTGAATCAGTAGTGTTAGGCGTTGGTGGTGCTAAGTTCTATCAAGACTCTTTGATCAAATTAGATCAAAAAGCTTTGACTAGCGACACCATGAAAAAATCACTCGAAACTTTCCGCAAAATCAAGTCTTACACCGACCCCGCAGCACCAGGCCGTGATTGGAACTTGGCCACTGCAATGGTTATGCAAGGTAAAGCCGGTTTCCAATTCATGGGTGACTGGGCAAAAGGCGAATTCTTAGCCGCTGGCAAAGTACCTAACAAAGACTTCTTATGTGCAGCCGCTCCTGGTACAGCTAACGCTTACACCTTTAACGTTGACTCATTTGCCATGTTCAAACTCAAAGATGCTGGCGCACAAAAAGCACAAGCTGATTTAGCCGCTTCTATCATGGGCACAGAATTCCAAGAAGTATTCAACTTGAACAAAGGTTCTATCCCTGTTCGTTTGAACATGAACATGGATAAATTTGATGATTGCGGTAAAGCATCTACTAAAGATTTCGTCAGCACAGCTAAATCAGGTGGTTTAGTTCCATCCGTAGCTCACGGTATGGCTATTAAACCAGCAGCTGAAGGCGCGATCAAAGACGCAGTTAGCCAATTCTGGAATGATGACAAAATTTCTGTTGCTGATGGTATGAAAAACATTGCTAAGGCAGCTGCAACTAAATAATTAGTTGTTGGTAACTCGCGTTTATTCGCAACCACTTCATTTCTTTAATTAAAGTGGTGTTTCTTAAAGATGCGGTAGGGTTATTTTTTAAGTATCCCTACCGTTCTTATTTTTTGGCCTCGGCCACTTCTTTATCAG
>JALQUL010000222.1 GCA_023260735.1 Limnohabitans sp.
GTTGGCTTTTTTCGCGCTCATGCTACACTATAATAACATATCGAAAATTTGTCAATGCTATTGATCTGATTTTGAAAATCTTTCCGATAATGCAAAAATATCTTGTCGGAATGTAAATTTTATGTTAATCCTAAACATGACATTACTGAAAAAGTCTTGAAAATTTTAAACGCTGCTAAATAAGCGGTCTAGCACAATTGATTTTAACAACCTATACCTTAGGTGAAATTCATGAGCAATTGGGGGGAGAACTCATCGGAGACCCTCAATTACTTATAAGCTCAATTTTGCCTTTAGAGTCTGCAGGTCCTGACTCCATTAGTTTTTTAAGCAACCCAAAATATCGTAAGCAACTACAAACATGTAAAGCGGCTTGTGTTATCGTGGGGGAGTCAGCACGTGAGTTAGCGGTTGCTAGAGGTGCAGCCATTATTACCAAAGACCCTTATTTGTATTATGCCAAGCTTAGTCAAATATGGAAAAAGAAACAAACTTTTGGTCAGGCTGCTGCAGGAGTACATGTTCAAGCTTACGTTCATCCAACTGCAATTGTGCACCCAACTGCTAGCATTGGTCCTTTTTCGGTGGTTGAAGAGGGTGCTACTATTGGCGCTTATACGGTTTTAAAATCAAGAGTGACAGTAAGTTATGGTTGTCATATAGGCGACCACTGTATATTGCACCCTGGCGTGGTCATAGGTGCAGACGGTTTTGGTTTTGCTCTTAATCGAGATCCAAACTCTCTAGAATGGGTTAAAATTGAACAGCTAGGTGCTGTTCGAATTGGTAATAATGTAGAAATTGGTGCTAATACTTGTGTCGATAGAGGTGCTTTAGGTGATACGGTCATCGCAGATGGGGTTAAACTAGACAATCTTATTCAAATTGGGCATAACGCTCAAATTGGTAAAAATAGTGCAATGGCTGCATGTGTAGGAATTGCGGGTAGTGCAAAGATTGGTGCGTATTGCACCATCGCTGGTGCCAGTAACGTGGCTGGTCATCTTGAAGTTGCTGATCATGTACATGTGTCGGCAGTTTCAACCGTTATTAAATCAATTCCTGTGCCTGGCCAATACACCGGATTTTTCCCAATTGATACACACATCAATTGGGAAAAAAATGCTGTAGCATTAAAGAAACTGAGTCACTTGCAAGAACAAGTGAAACTATTGGAACAACGTATTAATGAGGTTAGTCAATCATGATGGATATTCACCAAATTCTTAAACAACTTCCTCATCGCTATCCCTTTGTTTTGGTCGATAGAGTGATTGAAATTGAAAAGGGTGTTCGTATTAAAGCCCTTAAAAATGTCTCAATTAACGAGCCTTATTTTGTAGGTCACTTTCCTCATCGCCCAGTTATGCCTGGTGTACTTATTCTTGAGGCTTTGGCTCAATCAGCAGCATTATTAGGTTTTGATACTTTAGGCATTACACCAGACAAAAACACAATGTTTTATTTTGCCGGCATAGATTGTGTACGTTTTAAACGCCCCGTTGAACCTGGCGATCAACTCATTCTTGAAATGGCAGTTGACCGCGTTCGTTCTGGTATGTGGCGCTTTAAAGGTCATGCATCAGTAGATGGTAACGTCGTCACGGAAGCAGAAATTATGTGCACCATTCGCACATTAGATGAAGTTTAAAATTTATATTTGAGCCTTGGCTCCACTCATTTATGACATTCATTCATAAAACAGCCTTGGTGGACGATGCAGCGCAATTGGCTGAAGATGTTGAAGTTGGGCCCTATACAGTCATAGGTCCTAACGTAAAAATTGGTAGCGGTACAAAAATTGGTGCTCATTGTGTTATTTCAGGTTTTACTGAAATAGGTAATCACAATCAAATTTTTCAGTTCAACTCAATTGGTGCAGCTCCTCAAGACAAAAAATATCGCGGTGAACCCACAAGATTGGTAATTGGTCACAATAATACCATCCGTGAGTTTTGTACTTTTAATACAGGTACTGCTCAAGATGGAGGTGTTACGTCGCTTGGTAATGACAACTGGATTATGGCCTATGTGCATATTGCCCATGATTGCCATGTAGGAAACCACACCATTCTTGCCAATAATGCCACTTTAGGTGGTCATGTGCATTTGGGCGATTGGGTCATTGTGGGCGGTTTAAGTGGAATTCACCAATTTGTGAAGGTTGGTGCACACGCCATGTTGGGCTTTGCAAGTGCAGTCACTCAAGATGTGGCTCCCTTCGTAATGGCTGATGGTAATCCATTGGGCTTGCGTGGTCTTAATGCTGAAGGTTTAAAACGCCGAGGTTTTAGTCCTGAAAGAATCGCCCATATTAAAGAGGCATACAGAATAATTTTTAGACGTGGTTTGACTTTGGTATCCGCCCTTGAACAATTAGAGGCATTAAAAAGTCCTTATGAAAATGAACCATCGAATTACTTTTTTCAAGATATTCAGTTGTTAACTGAGTTTATTGTTAAAAGCTCTCGTGGCATAGCACGTTAAGTCTAGATTCCTTTTTATGAGCTCTCATCTTGAAAAAACTCCATTTAATATTGCCATGGTGGCAGGTGAGGCTTCGGGCGATTTATTGGCTACGCAAGTTTTAGCTGCCCTTCAAAAAGAATGGCCTCATTTGACAGCCTCTGGAATTGGTGGTCCCAAAATGATTGCCCAAGGTTTTGAGGCCCAATGGCCTAGTGAAAGGCTGTCTGTTTTTGGCTATCTAGATGCTTTAAAGGTATACAGGTCTTTATTAAAAATCCGTAATCAATTCGCTGACCAGTGTATCGCTTCACCGCCACAATTATTTATGGGAGTAGATGCCCCAGATTTTAATTTTGGGCTTGAAAAAAAATTGCGGCAATCGGGTATTAAAACAATTCATTTGGTTTGCCCTTCTATTTGGGCTTGGCGACCTAATCGGGTGCATGAGTTAAAGCAAGTAGCTGATCATGTCTTGTGCTTGTTTCCATTCGAACCTGCTTTATTAAAACCCCATGGTATTAATGCCACTTTTATTGGTCACCCTTTGGCCAGTAGCATTGAAATTCAACCTGACCAGACAAAAGCCAGACAATTACTTGAGCTTGATTTATCAGATCAAGTAATTGCTGTTTTGCCTGGTAGCCGAAAATCCGAAATTGACTTAATTGGTCCAGTTTTTCTACAAGCGGTCGCTTTATTGCATAAAAGTCGTCCCCATTTAAAGTTTATATTACCTTGCGCTCCAGGGCGTAGGCAAGCGATTGAATTGCAACTACAAGCACAGCAATTAGTAGGTGTAGTGCAACTTCTTGAGGGCCAATCACATACTGCATTAGCTGCAGCTAATGCCGTAATGGTGGCTAGCGGAACTGCTACCCTAGAGGCTGCTTTATTTAAATGCCCCATGGTAATAGCCTATAAATTAGGCGCAATCTCCTATTGGCTCATGAAACGCATGAAGTTGCAACCTTGGGTGGGTTTGCCCAATATTTTGAGCCAAGATTTTATTGTTCCAGAACTCATTCAAGATCAAGCGACTGCCAGTGCTGTAGCTAATGAAATTGAAAAATGGTTGGATAATCCTGATGCAGTGCGCCAATTAAAAGATAAACTACTGCACTTGCATCAATCACTTCAACAAGAAACCTCTTCCTTGGTGATAGAAGCTGTCAAACAAGTTCTTAAGACAACTTAATGAGCCTATTTCACCATCATGCCTGAAGTCATAAGTAAAAAAAAATCGTTTAAAAAATCGCTTAATAACCAACAAATTGAGTTACC
>JALQUL010000238.1 GCA_023260735.1 Limnohabitans sp.
CGCCTAATACGACTTGCCTTAATGCAAAATTAAGTCGCTCGATTAGCGGTTGAATTTTGGCAGTCGTAAATCTAGTTCGACTGCCATTTTTCAAATTATTTTCAACCGATGTACTATCGGCCTTGGTAATAATTTCATGAATGACTCCTTTTTCATAGCCATTGGATTTTTGTAAATAGGCTACTAATTGTTGCATTAGCAAGGTGTCGGTTCCGAGCCATGACAAGCCACTGGGTGGCACCATGGCATGTAATAAACTCATTGCAAGATTTTGATGAGCTGAATAATCTGTTTGATCAGGAAAATCAACGCTATAGAATGCACTAGCATTGTTTTTTTGCAAGTCTGGCATCGAGCCTGCAATGGCATTCCAACGTCCAACTATATGACCAGGGTCTTTGCCATAAAGCGTTACTTCAACATCTGATACAGGTTTTCCTATGTCGTGTAATAATGCGGCCACCAAAATGGCATAACTCCACAATACGCCTAATTTAATTTGTTCTTCAACGCTGGAGTCTGGTGGTAATTTATAGCCTTGGCGTAAAGTTAAAGCATAACTTGCCACCTCTAAGGTGTGCTCTAGTAAGCCCCCTGGTTGGGCATGGTGGTGGGATTGGCTAGCGGGCAATAATTGTACAAATTGAGCAAAAGAATCTAATAAGGGTTTTACGTCTTTGGCAAAGTTTTCGGGTAAAAAGCCTAAAGTAGTTCTAATTCGCTCTACATATCCGTGCGATTTAGAAGTCTTATATAGTTCCTCGGCCAATAATATCGGTAATTGATTGCCAGGACGACTCACCAAAGTCTCAATAGCTGAAGCAGTTTTTGGTTTTTGTAGGGAGGGAGCTGGTTTTTTGTTTTTATGCCAATAGATAATGGCAGAAGCAACCGCCCCAGAGATGAGTAAATAATCAATTGAAGACATGAAATATCGGCCTAGATTGAATAATCTTGAGAAATTCAAGTGCTGTGACAGCCGTTGAGCTCATGAAGGGTATTGTGCTTTGGTGCTGGATTCGCCAAAGTGGGTAAGGTAATAAGCTCAAAGGTGTCCACACTTCTTGTGTTTGAAGATCAATAGCCGCCCAGTGGCCTACTTCACGGCTCAACCAATCGGTTGCCGTTATAGTTTTTTGATCGCCTAAAAGAATGGTGGTTAATTGCGACCAAAATTGCAGATCGTCTATATCAGCGTCAGTCTTATTGAGACCAATGTAGTCTTGTCGCCACAAACTGAAGTGCCACTTGAAATAGTTCACAGTGGCTTTGAGTGTGTCAATGGAATTGGGTATGAATGTGTCTGTCATGAGTACAGATTGTGGAAGTTGTACTCAATTTGGGGTAGCAAAGTCTCGTTTTTTGTGATGTAAGAAAAAACGAGACTTTTATTACATTTTGTGATAAAGTATGTCAGTACTGGTTTTTCGTCCTTTGTATTTTTAGCCCTTAAAATCCTTTGATTTAACCCTTAAATCATTTCTAAACCCTTAATATTTAAGGCTTTTTTTCTTCCATTCTGCCCTTAAATCTTTTTTCTAAAAATTTTTTATTTTTAATAAAATTTTTATCCTTTGGGTAAGCCCCTTAACCCTCTTTTTGAATGTAACTTATTGTTTTTATTTGTTATTTATTTATTTTAAGTTTTTCATTTTTCAATAAGCGTAATTCAACCAATTTATTATATATGTCAATGAAAGTCTCGTTTTATTTTTTTTAGAAAAAACGAGACTTTTATAGATAAATAACTTGCCAACCGTCAATATTCAATTACTGCGTATCGGGCGAACGCAGTTAATCGTGATTCAAGATGCACACTTGTTTCATGATTAATACGTTTATTAGGTGGTATTCATTGGTTACTCAGCCACTTAATAAACGTATAGCCTCTTATTGAGGTTATTTGGCATGTTTCAAATTGCACGTTTTTTGGCAGTATCAGCAATCGCTATCGGAGTTCCGATGATTGCCAATGCTCAGGACGAAAGATTAACTATCTTGAGTCTTGAGATGTCAAAGCTCGTTGAAAAAAAGCAAGACTTGATCAAGATTGAGAATTGGACGAGTGAACATGCTCAAGTTTATCAACGAGTCAGTTTAGATATAGAAGCTCTTTCGCGCGAGATTGAACGACTCAAATTAAGCAAAAGTTACCCCATTACTAAAACGGCTAATGCTACAAGCCCGCAATTAGCTAAAGCGGCATCCCCTTCTACCCCATCAAAATCGACC
>JALQUL010000280.1 GCA_023260735.1 Limnohabitans sp.
TAAGGCTAAATCGCTTAATTCAACTGCTTTTCCTAAAGATACTGTTGCCGATTTTCCAGTAAGAGTGCTACTGTAGTCAATGCTAAGCACCGATTGATTGGATCGCAACTCCACCATATCAAATTCAGTATTGAGAGGCGGGAGAGATCCTAGTTCACCTTGAGCTGTTTTTAAGGTGACTTTTTGAGTGCTTGAAACTGTAAAGCTTTGGTTGATAAGTGGGTAAGAATGACCCAAAATATATTGAGATGCCTCTAGTACCGCAGGATTGGTTGACAAAGGGGCAGACCAAACGAATGAGCCGTTATCTTCAGATAGATAGGCAATTGACCCTCCATCTAATAAACAAACCCACTCTGACCAAACTCCTTCGGGGTAAGCGTATTGCAAGCGCCCAATAATGGTAAAGTTTTCTCCTTCATATTTACCGCTTGCCATCAATTGCAAAGGGCTAAAGTCTTCAAAGACTTCGGCCATTTTACCAATTCGAGATAAGACATCTCCTTGTCTAGCCACCGTGCTTTGGCAAAATGTGCAAATAGTATGTGTCGATTGGGCGCTTAAAAATTCAATCCCTGCACCACAACCAGGGCACAAGGATTGATAGCGGCGTGAGGGTGAGGAATTGGCCATCTACAACTCAAGTTAGTTTTTTGAGAAGCTCGGCTTTTTTAACATCAAACTCTTCTTGAGTCAGTATGCCCTTAGCTTTTAAATCGCCTAATTTTTCAAGCGTTGCCATAATTTCATCGGGGCTAATGGACGCTGGAGCGGGGGTGGGAGCCACAACATTGGCTTGAGGTGCTGCAGTTTGGTTGATGTTATTAAAAGCAGATTGCATATTTTGAGCAAGAATTTGACCCATTGCTAAGCCAGCTCCCATGCCCACTGCTTCGCCTCCAACACCCGAACCATTTCCCGCTCCTCTGGCCATTTCTGGAATAGCTTGGGCCGTTTGATACTGCATAAACTGCCCCATATTATTGCCCACAATACCCATACCAATTTTTTGGTCGAGAATTTTTTGAATTTCTTCTGGTAATGATACATTTTGTACCGTCATACCTTCTAACTTCAAACCTAGGGTTTCAAATTGTGCTTGTAGTTGGGTAGTTAGTACTTGGGCAAAAGTAATTTGGTTCGAGGCTAAATCAAGAAATGGAATCCCACTGCTTGCAATTGCATTACTAATATTTTGCAAAACTAAACCACGTAATTGTCCATCTAGATCCTCAGTGGTGTAGATTTCACGGGTACCTGCTACTTCGGTGTAAAACTTTTTAGGATCATGCAGTCGATAATTAAAATTACCAAAGGTACGTAATCGCACCATACCAAAATCTTTATCTCGGAGCGTAATGGGCTGTTGAGTGCCCCATTTCTGATCCAGCTGTAAACGAGTCGAGAAAAAGATCACATCGCTTTTGAAAGGAGACTCAAAAAACTTGTCCCAGTTTTTTAAGTTGGTAAGAATAGGGATATTTTGTGTGCTTATTTTGTGAGTACCAGGTCCAAAAATATCGGCAACAGTACCCTCATTTACAAATACGGCGATTTGTGAGTCGCGCACAATTAAGGTTGCACCGTTTTGAATTTCCATGTCTTGCATGGGGTAGCGCCAACTTAATACACCGTTGCTATCTTCAGCCCACTGTATAACGTCAACAAACTGTTTTCTTACAAAATCAAAAATACCCATAATGCGTGTGCTCCCTAAATTTTGAGTCAATACCGATGATAGCAATAAATGTGGTGTGTTACTTGGTGGTAATATTAGTATTTAAGAAATAACTTTTAAGAGATGGATTAAGTCTTATGCAAGGTCTTCATTTAACCGCAGACTGTTATGATTGTCTATGCGACACAAAGCTTTTGCAAGATGTTGCAATTTTAGGGAATGCTTGTTTGAAGGCTGTTGCTGATAACGGCTTAACTCCAGTGGGACAATTGTTCCATAGTTTTGCCAGCCCCACTTGCACAGAGGCCGGTGTTACTGCTACTATTTTATTAGCCGAGTCACATATGTGTATTCATACTTGGCCAGAGCTAAAAGCAGTCACTCTTGATGTTTATGTTTGTAATTTTTCGGCTGACCATTCCGAAAAAGCTCGAGCTTTGATGAATGATTTATTACGCTTATTTAAAGCTGAAATGGTAGAGCCCCACACCCTTCATCGAGGCTTGATGTTGCCTTAATTCAAAAGTATTTTTTAAGCGTTTTATGAAACCAACAGTCAATGTGGCTAAGGCCATGATTTTAGCTGCAGGTCGTGGCCAACGTATGCAGCCCTTAACCGATACCTGTCCAAAACCATTATTAAAAGTAAAAGGCCAGCCCCTTATGTGGTGGCCCATGCAAGCGCTAGCCAAAAATGGTTTTACGCAACAAATTATTAACACTGCTTGGCTGGGGCAGCAAATTGAGGATTATTTTGGTGCTTTATGTGCAGTAGCATCAGACAATCCTTCCGTACTTCACCTTGGCCCTTTTATTGATCTTCAGTATTCGCACGAAGCACAAGATTTTGGCCATGCGCTAGAAACCTTGGGTGGTATTTGTCGTGCGCTACCTTTGTTAAGTCCTTGTTTAAAAGAGCCATTCTGGGTTTTGGCTGGTGATGTTTACGCACCTCAGTTTGAATTTTCAACTCAAGTGCTAGAACAGTTTATTCAAAGCAAGGCCTTAGCGCATTTGTGGTTAGTGCCTAATCCAGCGCATAACTTAACAGGTGATTTCGCAATTAATGAGCAAGGTTTGGCACAGCAAAAGGGCAAGATAAAATACACTTTCTCTACCATTGCTTTGTACAAACCCGATCTATTTCAACCGCCTTTATGCAGTATTCCTGTGGGGAACTCAAGAGGTGAAGTAGCCGCATTAGCCCCTTTATTAAGAAAGGCCATGGATTTAGGCCTTGTGACTGCACAGTTATATGACGGTGAATGGACTGATGTAGGCACACCTGAACGTTTAGCCCTTTTAAATACAAAAGACTAATTTTGTTGCAAAATAGGCATTTATTAATTTGACCATTTATTGCATGAACGGAGACAGTGATATGAGCAACCCGAATAACGAAATTTATGCGAAGCGTCGTGCCGCTGTAGCACAACAATTAGGCGCCGATTCCATTGCTATTATTCCAACCGCTCCCGAGCGTCAACGCAATCGAGACTCCGATTTTTTATATCGTCATGACAGTTATTTTTATTATTTAACTGGTTTTTCTGAGCCTAACTCTACATTGGTTATTCAAAGCAACGGCAGTAGCACTTTGTTTTGTCCGCCCAAAGATCAAGAGCGAGAAATATGGGATGGCATTCGTTTAGGGCCTGATGCTGCACCCTCTTCTTTAGGAGTCGATCAAGCTTTTAGTTCCGATCAAGTCGATGCAGTGATTGCAAAAATGACAGAAAACTGCAAAAGCATTTATTACCCATTTGGTATTCATGCTGGCTTAGATGTACAAGTGGGACAGTGGTTGACTAAAGCGCGCAACCGTGTACGTTATGGTGCTTTATGCCCTGCTAATTTACGTGATTTGTGCGCTATTTTAGATGAAATGCGCTTAATTAAAGATGCCCATGAGCAGGACATTATGCGCGCTGCTGCCAAAATTAGTGCAGGTGCGCATATTAGAGCCATGAAGCGCAGTGCGAGCATGTTGGCCCAAGGCCAAGAGGTTCGTGAATATCACCTTGATGCTGAATTGTTACATGAGTTTAGACAACACGGTTCACAATACACTGCTTATGGCTCAATTGTGGCTGCGGGTGCCCATGCATGTATTTTGCATTACCGAGCCGATAAAGCTAAAGTTAACAATGGCGAATTAGTTTTAATAGATGCTGGTTGTGAGTTAGATGGATATGCCAGCGATATTACCCGTACTTTTCCAGCCAACGGAAAATTTACCGGTCCACAACGAGCTTTGTATGATTTAGTTTTAGCAAGCCAACAAGCCTCTATTGCTGCTACCAGAGCAGGCGCACGTTTTACCGACCCTCATGATGCGGCTGTAAAAGTGTTGGCTCAAGGCATGCTTGACTTAGGTTTATTAGATGCCAATAAGGTGGGAAATTTGCAAGACGTGATTGAAAAGCGGGCTTATTTTCAATTTTATATGCACCGTACAGGCCATTGGTTAGGTATGGACGTGCACGATTGTGGCGATTACATCGAACCATCTGAACTAGGCAGCAGTCATACCCGCCATGATGCCTTGACCGGTGATGTCATTATCAATCGACCAGCCAGAATTTTACGTGCAGGCATGGTGTTAACCATAGAGCCTGGTATTTATGTGAGACCAGCTGCGGGTGTTCCAGAGCAGTTTCACAATATAGGCATTCGTATTGAAGATGATGCCATCGTTACTGAAATCGGTTGCGAGTTAATTACCCGTGACGTGCCAGTTCATGCCGATGAAATCGAAGCTTTAATGCGTTGGTAAATAGCTATAAGTTGATTTTTAAATATGAAAATTCATTCTGTTAATGTAGGGCTTGCGCAAACCATTCAAGTGGGTGAGCGCAAGATGAAATCAGCGTTTCAAAAAAGATCAGTGTTAGGTGCTGTCCAAGTCAAACGTTTAGGCTTAGAGGGCGATGAGCAAGTGGAGTTAGCTTATCATGGAGGCTTAGACAAAGCAGTTTATGCATACCCCTTAGAGCATTACCCGTTTTGGCAAGAGCGTTATCAAGGTCAGCAATCGCAATTGTTTGATTCTGCTTTGCCATTTGGCCTAGTCGGTGAAAACCTTACCTTATCTGGCTTGTTAGAGCCTGATGTTTATATTGGCGACGAACTTCATTTCCCCGATTGTGTATTAACGATTGCCTCACCTCGAGAGCCTTGCAGTAAATTTAATGCCATGATGGGTTATTCAAAAGCCTCTAAAGATATGGCTATTGCGGGCTGTTGTGGTTTTTATTTAAGAGTCGATAAGGTGGGTAGTTTACAAGCTGGTCAAGGGTTTACTGTGGTGCCGGGTGCACGGCAAGTATCAGTGGCTCAGGCTTTTACAGCTAAATTTGCCAAACATAGAAATGAATAAAAAAGCTTTATTTACAGCATCAAGCTAAAGCGGAAATAATGAATTTGAAGTGGCCAGCAAACGGCCTTGATTAGCTACTTCGAATTTTTTTAATGAGTTGAGTAGTAGAGTAACCCTCTACAAATGATAAGGCAAAAGCTTTACCTCCATTGGCCTCTATCCATTGACCTTCTTTTAATTGGCTCATATTGTAGTCACCGCCCTTAACTAAAATATTGGGCTTTATTTCTTGAATAATTTCAAGTGGTGTGTCTTCATCAAACCAAGTCACCAAATCGACGCACTCTAAAGATGCCATCATAATGGCACGGTCTAACTCATTATTAAGAGGTCGGTCGGGCCCCTTGCCCAAACGCTTTGCCGAAGCATCTGAATTAAGTGCTACTACCAAGCTTGCCCCTAAGGATTTAGCCTGAGCTAAATAACTCACATGTCCACGGTGCAAAACATCAAATACACCGTTGGTAAATACTAAAGGCTTTGCTAATTGGGCAGTTGCCTGCAAGATTTGAGTACGACTCACAATCTTATTGAAAAAAGGGGGAGTGAAGGTAGAAAAGCTCATGATTAATTTTAACAGTAGAAATCCAGCCATAGTCTAAAGAAGCTGCTGCAAAAAATCTTGCCACTTCTTTGTCACATGCTTGCGTAGTTTATTTTCTTCGCTTTTATACCTTTTATAACAGCAAGAGGCATCAAAAGCTGCAAAAAAGCTCCCTGCAAGGCATGCTATGCCGGCCCGTCATTGAATTTAGCTACCTATTTTCACTACTTCAATGATTCAGTCATTTTACCAACTATCGATTTCATGATGTTAAAAGTTAAATTTTGATGTAAAGCTTGCTTTTTTTAAACTATATAGTTAAAATAATTACTAATCAGTCACAAATTAACGAAATAGTTCAAACCATCTTTATTTCTAAGAGTTTTATATGAAAATTGCCATTATCGGTTCAGGTATTTCGGGTTTAGCTGCTGCTCACACTTTACGCAATTGTGCAGACATTACTCTATTTGAAGCGGGTAGCTATTTTGGTGGTCATACGCACACGGTAGACGTTGAATTCAAAACGGTACAAGGCACTTGTCAATATGGGGTTGATACTGGATTTTTGGTTTATAACGAACGCACTTACCCACAATTAATAGCCTTATTCAAAGAGTTAGAAGTAGAGACTTGCCATTCCGATATGTCATTTTCGGTACAAGCTCAACATAAGGGGCAAAGCATTGAGTGGGGTGGCAGTAATTTAAACTCAGTTTTTGCTCAGCGTAGTAATTTACTCAAACCAAAATTTTGGTCAATGCTGACGGATTTGATACGCTTTAATCAATTAGCCACTCAATTAGCAGAGCAAGAGGCGAATAGCCAAAAATCAGCCAATTACTCATCACAGTTAATGCAGCCTTTGTCTGTATTTTTAAAAGAAAATAAGTTTGGTGATGCTTTTGTGAATTGGTATTTATTACCAATGCTCGGCTGTATTTGGAGTTGCCCCACCGAACAAATGTTAGCCTTTCCAGTTGCCACCATGGTGCGTTTTTGTCATAACCACGGCTTATTACAAGTGAACAATAGACCACAATGGTGGACTGTAAAGGGTGGAGCCAAGCATTACGTAGAAAAAATTGTGAGTTCGATTCAGAATAAACAGTTATTGACTCCTGTTCAACAAGTTAAACGGCTCGATAACGGTCAAGTACAAGTCGTTACAGCTCAATCCGAGCAAATATTTGATGCGGTAGTGCTCGCAACACATTCAGATCAAAGTTTGAAATTATTAGCTCAACCGAGCACACAAGAACAAAGCATATTAGGGGCGATTCAATATCAAGACAATATTGCGGTATTGCATAAAGATGAATCGGTTATGCCTAGTAAGAAAATAGCATGGTCAGCATGGAATTATGACCAAAGTGATGTCGCCAAAAATACCAAAGACAATAGAGTTTGTTTGCATTATTGGTTGAACTTACTACAACCCTTGCCTTCAAACGAAAATATCTTTGTGAGTTTAAATCCTAATAAAGCCATTCAAGCTGAGAGTGTGATTCAGCAGTTTGAATATGCTCACCCAGTTTTTGATGTGGCCGCTATAGAAGCACAGAATAAAGTACCAGAAATTCAAGGTATTGGCGCTGTTTATTATGCTGGCGCTTGGATGGGCTATGGTTTTCATGAAGATGGTTTAAAGGCTGGCATTTCTGCTGCTAAAAAAATTATCATGGACTTTTCTTTGCAGGGCTAAGTTATGAATCAGAATCGCTCGATTGTAGATTTAGGTCAAAAAATATTAATAGGCTTTGGTAGTGTGGTGCATCACCGTTTAAGACCATCGGTGCATCAGTTTCAATATCCTAATTATTTTATTTTATTGCCAATGCGGAGTTTGCAAACTACTCCTGAAAAAGACTGTCCATTGGCAATTAACCAAGCAGGTCTATTAAGTTTTCATCATCAAGACCATGGCTTGGGAGGTGCTAACGCCTTATTCTGGATAGAGTCCGTATTGCAAGAAAATAAAATCAATGATGCTGACGGTGAAATTTGGCTACAAACCTATCCAAGAGTATTGGGTTTTGTGTTTAAACCGGTTAGCTTTTGGTATTGCTTTAACAAAGACAAAATTTTAAGAGCAGTAGTTGCAGAGGTGAATAATACCTTTGGCGAACGTCATTGTTATTTATTAGACCCAGTGAGTTGGGCGCAAACCGTAAGCGCTAAAAAAGTGTTTCATGTCTCTCCGTTTTGTGACGTAGCAGGACACTATGAATTTAATTTTAATCTGAAAAATCCAACTTCATTTTCTGATTTAAAAGCCATTGATATGGCGCAGCTTTCTATATCGGCTACAGTCAATCATCATGATGAAACTGGCTTACTTATTCACACCCGAATAGAGGGAAAACTAGAAAACCATAGTCGCAAGACGATGTGGCGAGCGCTATTTGTTTATGGTCCTATGACGCTTGCGGTATGGTTAAGAATTCATTGGCAAGCTTTAGGTTTATGGCGTAAAAAAGTAGGGTTTAGAAGTAAACCAGCAAAACCCAATGAGTTTTTAACCAGGTAATTGATGTACTTCATAAGTAATTGAATTTCAATTTGAAAGGCAGATAAAAAATGGCAGCTCCGATCGGACAATACACAGCAGGCGTTTCAATAATGGCTACAAGTAAATTAGCGAATAATCAAAAAATACCTTTTTTTGTGAAAAAAGTTTTAACACTATTAGGCCAGTTAAGGGAGGGTCACTTAAGCCTTGAATTACCTAATGGTCAGGTTTTTGAGTTTGGCCAAGGTAAAGCGATTGCAAGCGTCTGTGCAAGCTTAAAAATTAAAGACTACAAAGTTTTGAGTCAAAGTTTAAAGTCAGGTGACATTGGTTTTGCAGAGGGGTATATAGAGCAAAACTGGTCAAGCCCCGATATCGTAGCCTTAATGGTATTACTGATTCGTAATCGTAAATATATTGAGTCTGCAGTGTATGGTCATTGGTTAGGTCGTTTAGTTTATAGAGTCAAACACTTACTCAATCGTAATACTAAAACCAATAGCCGTAAAAACATACATGCCCATTATGATTTAGGTAATGCATTTTATGATTTGTGGTTAGATCCAAGTTATAACTATTCAAGTGCTTGGTTTAACGGTAATTATCAACAAAGTCTAGAACAAGCACAGCATGCCAAAGTAGAGCGAGCACTTCACCAAGTCAATACAAAAGCGGGCGATAAAATTTTAGAAATTGGATGTGGCTGGGGTGCTGTAGCTGAAAAAGCCGCCATTAATTATCAAGCTAAAGTGGTCGGCTTAACATTAAGTACCGAGCAATTAGTCTATGCCAACGAGCGTTTAAAGGCCTTGGGTGCCTTGCATTTAAGTGATTTACGTCTGCAAGATTATCGTGATGTGGACACACAAAAAGAAGGCTTATTTGATTCTATTATTTCAATTGAAATGATAGAGGCAGTAGGACAAGAGTATTGGCCCACCTATTTCCAAACTGTTGCACAAAATTTAAAACCAGGTGGTAAAGCTTGTATTCAGGTGATTGTGATTGCAGATGAATTGTTTGACCGTTATTTGCAGTCAACTGATTTTATTCAGCAGTATGTATTCCCAGGGGGATGCTTATTAAGTGTTTCTGAATTTAAGAAACAGTGCCAACAAGTAGGCCTTGAAGTGATTGATGAAATGCGTTTTGGTCAAGACTATCGTGAAACTCTCAAGCGTTGGCGTGAACAATTTATGGCACAAAAAACCGCAGTATTAAGTCAAAATTTTGATCAAAGATTTATACAAATATGGGAGTTTTATTTAGCTTATTGTGAGGCGGCATTTCAAGAAAATAACACTGATGTTGTCCAATTCACCTTACAAAAATCTTTATAGAATTATTTTTAAAAGGTAGCACCATGAGTACAAGACGCATTTGGATAAAACAGCAGCTCAGCTTAAGTATGCTGGCCGGTATAAGCTTAGTAGCTAGCGGCACAGCTATGGTGCTTGAGCCTAATGTGGCTAGGGCTCAAAATAATGTGGCCTTATTAAGTACGGCTGCTACTGATTGGTTAAAAAGCCAAGCGAAAAATTTAGCGGTTTTAAGAGGACAGTATTTATTTCGATTTTTTGGTCTTGATATTTATCATGCACAATTGTGGGTCGATACACAATTTAATGCGACCACATTTGATAAGAGCAGTTTTGCTTTACAACTGCTTTATTCCAGAAATTTAAGCGGCCAAGAAATTGCCAAACGGTCGCTTCAAGAAATAAAAAAGCAGTCAAAAATAAGCCCTCAGCAAGAGCAACTGTGGTTAGAGCAAATGACACAAATTTTCCCTAATGTTCAAAAGGGAGATCACATCACCGGTGTTTATACACCCTCCGAAAAAGCAGTATTTTTTTTCAATCAAAAATTATTAGGTGAATTAAGCGATCCTGAGCTGGCGAAAAGGTTTTTTGGAATTTGGTTAAGCCCCTTCACAACAGAGCCTAAAATGCGATTGCATTTATTGGGTCTGAACTAGTCATATTGATTTGAAATTACATAATGACTTACCTTCATTCCACATCAGCACCATTAGCAGAAAAGATCAATCTCAAAGATGGTATTTCTTATGGCGCTTTAGCCTTTTCATTGGCATTTTTGGCATTACCCTTGTACATGGTTTTACCCAACTACTACAGTAAAAATTTGCAATTGTCTTTGTCGGTGGTGGGTGTAATTTTATTGTTAACAAGATTGGTGGATGCTTTATGGGATCCCATCTTAGGCTTGTTAATTGACCGTTGGTATTTGCAATCAAAAACCGCCTTAATGCGCAAGGTGATAGTGGCCGCTTGCCTCATGAGTTTAAGTTTTGCAGTACTTTTACAACCGCAAAAATTAATGCAATATTTTAATATTGGTTCCTTAGAATTTTGGATTATTTTAGCTTTACTGGTTTGTTATGCCTGTTTTAGTTTTATTACTATTACCCATCAAGCTTGGGCAGTTTTATTAGGAAATGGACACATCCAACAAAGTCAGGTTACTTCTTACCGTGAAGCCATCGCTTTGCTTGGCGTATTGGTTGCCAGTGTCCTTAGTAATTTGTATGGTTTATGGCTTAACTGGTGGGTTTTTACCTTCAGTTTAGCAATCGGGGTGGCGGCTTGGTATTTCTTGTTTTTACGTCAGCAGTGCTTTATTTCTACTACTCAAAGTCCTCAGGTCGTGATTGCCTGGAATGGGCGAGATGTATTTCAACAATTGAGCCAGCCCTTTAAAGATGGGGTTTTTAAACAACTGTTATTGGTTTATGCTGTTAATGGTGTTGCCAGTGCGATTGCCGCTACTTTATTTTTATTTTTTGTACAAGATAAGTTGCAACTAAGTACTGTACAGGCATCAATTTTGTTACTACTATATTTTATTTCTGCTGCTACTTCTATGCCTGTGTGGCTTAATTGTATTAAGCATTGGGGATTAAAAAAATCATGGTTATTAGCCATGCTGATTGCGGTGGTGTCATTCATAGGAAGTTATTTTTTAAGCAGCGGCGATATGCTAGCTTTTGCGCTTGTTTGTGTCTTCACTGGATTTGCTTTGGGCGCCGACTTAACTGCCCCTATGGCTATGCTCAACACCCATATACAAAATTCAGCCAATGGCCTCGATATGAAGGCTCAGTATTTGTCTTGGTGGAATTTTGTCACTAAGCTGAATTTAGCCTTGGCAGCAGGTTTGGCGTTGCCGTTATTAGCGGTTTTATCGTATGTACCAGTACCTGCAGGAACAACCGCCTCCCATTCGGAACAAGCCCTTGTAGCACTTAGTATTGCCTATGCAGTAGTGCCTTGTTTGTTAAAAATAATTGCCATGGTATTGTTAATAAAAAATAAATCATTGCAATCCATTTCTTAGTTTATAAAAAAGCTGTATTTAGCATTGAAATTAAATGTAATCGAATAGGGAGAGATGAATATGTGGAT
>JALQUL010000357.1 GCA_023260735.1 Limnohabitans sp.
CAAAAATAGGAATGTGCGACAGGTTATTTCGCTCTAGGCCTAAAGCCACCCCAGCTAACAAACCACCTCCGCCCACAGACAACACCACCGCATCAGGAATAACACCCTGAGCTACTACTTCATCAATCATAGAGGCATGCCCCTGCCAAAGTAAGGGGTCGTCAAAGGGATGAATAAAAGCGTCCGTAGGGCCTACCATAGACAATGCCAAGGTATTGGCCTCGGCCCAACTTTCCCCGTGTACTATTAGCTCTGCACCCTCTTGGCCAATTAACTGCCTAGCCCTTGCACTTGTAGTTTCTGGAACTACCACCACAACGGGTATTTGAAGCTGCTTACCAGCATAAGCTACTGCAATGCCGGCATTACCACCAGAAGATGAGATGAAGCGTTTAGCACCGTTTTTAGCATGGTAGGTGCACGCATGCCCTACCCCTCGTAACTTAAATGACCCGCAAGGTTGTAAGGCCTCCATTTTGAGCCAATACCGAGTTGAAGTGGTATGAGCACTGTTGATTTTGGCAGGAAGTAATGGAGTTTGAATATGGAGTGAAGTCATATTAATAAGCGGGTTGGCTATAGAAAGGCTTGAAGGCATTTTAATTAAAAAAACATGTCATAGACCAATTCAACACATTTAACTGTTTTGACTCAATCTGAACTAAAATAATTTATTCATTATTTTTATTTGTGACGGCTAACAATGCTTATTTCTATTCTCACCTTTCAAGGCTTTAACGAACTCGATTCTTTTATTGCATTGGGCATACTCAATCGAATTAAAAAACCCAATTGGCGAGTGGAAATTTGTTGCCCAGAAAGCTCGGTAACATCAATGAATGGTGTAACGGTTATTGCTCAGTCAAGACTAGAGCAACTGCATTTATCGGATGCAGTGATTGTGGGTAGCGGACTGTTAACCCGTGAAGTGGTTAAAAACCCAGAAATAATGCAACAACTGCAAGAGGGTCTAGCCCCTAGTAGGCAATTAATTGCAGCACAATGCTCGGGTACTTTAATTTTGGCGCAACTAGGCTTAATAGGACAAATCCCAGCCTGCACTGACCTTATTACTAAGCCATGGGTGCAGGAGTCGGGAGTGAATGTTTTAAACACGCCGTTTTATGCAGAAAATAATATTGCCACTGCAGGAGGCTGCTTAGCTTCACAATATTTAGCGGCCTGGATTATTGCAAAAACCCAAGGATTAGAAGCGGTCAAAGAGGCCATGCATTATGTGGCCCCAGTCGGTGAAAAAGATGACTATGTGAAACGAGCGATTGCGAATATAGAGATTTTTTTATAAATCCTTAAAACACTTTTTTGCGCGCTAATAGGCTTAAGTTTTCAAAAATGGCTTCCTTTACTAAAGGGTTTAGTTCACCATCATTTTCTTTTTCTAGATGTTGAATTAAAGCTTCACGCATACGCGGCTCCCAAAACTTGCTCAAATGATTGGCTATATCAGTTTTGGCAACTTGCCTATTAGGCATGCTTTGAAAAAATGCACCAATCTGATTGGCCATGGTAATTAAATTTTGAATATCCATCTGTTCGGATTTTAATATGTTAATTAGAATTAAAGTGCAAGGGCGTATCAGCGCTGGTATTGGCTAAGCCCACTCTTTCGGGAAAACTGTATGTGACCAATTGATTCGCTCTCACAAAACCAACAAGCGTTAAATTATGCAAGCTTGCCACCTGAATAGCGAGTTGAGTAGGAGCAGAAACCGCCGCCAATAAACCAGCACCAAAAGCCACAGTTTTTTGAACCATTTCAAAACTTGAACGGCTGGTAATAGCAATAAAACCCGATTGTGGACTTGTCTTTTGCTTAATTAAATGACCAATTAATTTATCTAACGCATTGTGCCTACCCACATCTTCACGAATACTCTGAATATGCCCCTCTAGAGTCACCCAAGCAGCT
>JALQUL010000384.1 GCA_023260735.1 Limnohabitans sp.
AGTCCAAAAGAATTCCTCGTTTACTTTCAGCCAATGTCGCTTTGGTCACGCCAGATCAAGGCTCAGCTTTAGAAAGAGATAACCCCATTGGTTTGACCATCTCTCACTTTCAAATTACAGACGAAATCACTAATAAATAAGGGATTCAATCATGATCACTCGCCCACTTTTATCTTTAGCTTGCCTGGTTTTATTAGGTAATAGCTCATTCTCTTATGCACAAAAAATGGATCCGCTTAAACCTGTTGGTAAAGCCACTGAAATGCAGGCTACTGCCCTACCAATTGATAGTCGTGTAGTGGAGTTTCCTTATCACCAGGACGGCATTTTTAGAATTAGCACCAAAACCCAAAACTTCACCCGTTTAGCATTAGCCAAAGGTGAAACAGTCAAAGGCGTTTATTTGTCGGACACCATTCAGTGGGAAATGCATGTGGCCGCTGATAAGCAAAATGTGTTTATCAAACCAATCCAAAACAATATTTCTACCACCGGTACTTTAATCACTACTAAAAGAAGTTATGACCTGGAGCTCAAAGAAAGCAGTTCCAACCAGTGGCATCAAAGAGTCACTTGGAGCCAACCCGTTGAAGAGCCTAATCGTTATTTTGAAGATGTGACCTTGAGCCAAGTCTCTACAGCAAAACCTTCCATTTCAGAGACTGCCGTAATCGGTCCATGTGACCCTTCAACCAGTAATAAAAACAGCAATTATGAAGTGCAAAGCCAAGTCGTTTTTGCACCCACCAACGTGTGGAGCGATCAAAAATACACTTGTTTAGTGTTGCCAGCTAACACCCAAGAAGTACCCGCATTGTTTGCATTGGATGCTCAAGGAGCAACTGAAATTGTGGACTACAAATTGATTGGCAATACCTTGGTAGTGCCCAGAGTCATGAAATTTGGTGCATTGCTGAAGTTAGGCAAAGAAGAGGTGTTGGTCAAAGTCAAGGTGCAATCATGAAAATTGATAAAAACCTATCTCAATATGTGTGGCTAGTGGTGGCCATTATTTTGGTGGTTATTGTGGGTCTGCGTTACGCTACCGGTACGGATGCAGAAGCGAAAAAAGAAGAGAAAAAAGAAGCTCAGGAATTGAAGAAAATTGCCGAAGCACCAGCAGGTAACGAAAAGAGCTTTGAAGCCAAACTCAGTGCTCAACAACAAGCCGTTTTAGAGGAAGAGCGGAAAAAAGGACTATTGCCTTTGCTACCCGCTTCTGGTGCTCTGCCAACCGCCAATGTACCAGTTAATGCCTTTGAGCAACAAATTCAAGCCCAAGCGTTAGCTCTGCAAGAGGCTAATAGAGTGAAAAATGAAGCGGCTCAATTGGCCAAAGTGGAGCAAGAAAAAAGGGTATTGCAAATCAATGCTAGCAAAATAGCGGCTTGGGAAGAGGGTTCTGCACAAAATCTCTTGGGTCAAAACGGGGTGGGAAATGCCCTTGCAAGTTTGTTGAATGGAGCCAATCCTGGTGCAGGACAATCTGCAGTTTTAGAAAGTGCGATCGCTGCGAAAAATGCCTTATCTCAACCTACAGATAATGCTCAAGTGGCAACTTTGGCCTCTTTGCTTGGGTCACCCAATACTGCCAAAGTACCCACGATCAACCAGCGTTCAGTTGATGCAGCCTCTCAGCAATGGTTAGATGCTCAAAATCAAGCCAATACGGTATTACCGCTCACTGCAACTGCCCCTTTAAGTCCCTACACATTACTCCAGGGCTCTATTATTCCTGCCGTTTTAATAAGCTCAGTCAATTCAGAATTACCTGGTGATATTAAAGCCATGGTATCGCATGACGTTTACGACAGTATTAGCCAACGTTATGTGGTCATACCAAAAGGTTCATTATTAATCGGTGCTTATAACTCTGAAGTCAGCAATGGCCAAGAGCGATTGTTATTTGGGTTTAACCGATTGATTTTGCCTAATGGTTCGTCAGTTTGGCTACAAGATAACCAAGGCAGAGGTAACTTTAAGGGTTCAGACAGATTAGGGCAATCAGGACTACAAGCCCAGGTCAACTCTCAGTTTTGGAAAATCTTTGGCTCTAGCTTGCTCATTGGCACTATCACCAATTTTACCAAGCCACTTTCCGAATGGTTATTCCCTACTGCTAAGGCCAATAAAACCACTGGTGACTCAAGCACCACTACCACTACCGTTAAAAAAATCAATCCTAGCACTGGCGAAGAAACCACTACTGTCACCACTAGCAATAACTCCAACTCTAGTGGTAGCACCAATAGCTCCACCAATTTGAATGTGAGTTTGGGTAATGCAGCGAGTGATACCGCTACTTCGGCTCTTAATGATACGGCCAGGAGAATTTTGGATCGCAATCAAAACATTAAGCCCACTTTAACACTTGAAAAAGGCGAGAAGTTCAATTTGGCGGTGGCCAGAGATATGTTGTTACCGCCCCAACAAGCAAACGCCATGGTTTTAAGGAGTAATTAACTATGAAATCAATCACTTACTGTTTTATGGTGATGGTCGTGGGGCTACAAGGATGTGCAAGTTTGATGGTGCCAACAGAGCCAGTCAAAGTGGTACAGCCCACAGTAGTTCAAAATTTTGAATTCAGTACCACAGGTTCAGAATCGGTAATGCCCTATCAAGTCTTTCATGACTCAAAAAATACTTATTTGCAATTCAAGGCCGATCAAAAACCCAAAGAAATTTGGGTACAAGAAATGGGTGGCCAACGCTTATTAAAAGCCAAGCAAATGGGTCCGTTGGTGGTCATTCAAGAAATTCCTGAAAAGTTCACTGTCATTGATAGCAAAAAAAATCAGGCCACGATTACCTACCTGGGATTGACTGAAACAGCTCATTCTATTTCCACCAAAACACCTCATCCAGCTCCTTTAAAGGCTGAAACAGCTTTGCAACTACTGCCCAGTAAACCCAATGCTGAACCAGGTTTTTTAACGGCTTTAAGTCAATGGGCGCAACAACTAGGTCTCAAAGTTACTGTTAATGATCAACCACTTGAACAGGTAACGACTCGATCTATTTCGACAGGAATACCTGGCTCGGCATTGCCAACACCTGCTTTCATATCACCACCCAAGGCCAACGTGACCAGGGAGCCACAAGATCAAGTTGCCACAGCGATTGCTTCTATTAGCAAAGCCTCCGTCCAACGTTCTGACGATTAGTTTTTAGATTTAACCAGTTTTTGGGAGATTTTTATGTTATCAAAATTATTATTAGCTACAGCACTCAGTTTTAGCACCCTATCGCCAATCATAGGTTGGGCACAAACTGTTACCCCGATCAACGAAATGCTTCCCGCTAGTAACGGTAAAGCAGGCTCTGCATTAGTCGATGAGGCTTTATCGGTTTTAGTACCGGCTGCTTATAAAGTCACCATCAAAAACTCAGTACCCGCAGATACAGCCATTAAATGGTTGGCCAGCCCCAATTGGATGGCAGTTCTAAATGATGCTATTGAACAGGCTCAATTAAAAGTCACGATCAATAAAGAAGCCAAAACCGTCATTGTTTACAAAGAAATGAAGGGTAAACAAGTGATGACTGGAGGCGATGCCTTAACTACCGTCATCTCAACTGCAGATAAAAAAACCAATCCTTGGAAAATTGAAGTCAAAGATTTGACGCTGGCCAATACCTTTAGCAAATGGGCCAATACAGCAGGTTGGCAAGTCAGGTGGGATGCCGACAAGCATATTTTAGTCGAAGCTCCTGATGCACTACCAGGTACTTTTGAGGATGCCATTGCAGCCGTTTTATCCAGTCCCGGTGTGATGAGTGGCTACCCATTGGAAGTGTGTTTTTATCAAAACTCCCCTCCTTTGGCACGGATCACTCGCAGGGGCGAACAAGAGTGCAAGTAATCAAAGCTTATCTATTGTCTAAGGAACCTCAAATGAAACCTAACTTTCCACTTCACCCTATTCTTGTTGTAGTCAGCCTTGCAAGCCTTGTTTCTTGTGCTAACACTATTACCACCGGTACTGATCAATTAAATACCCAAATTAAACCGACTATCAATAAAATGGATTCGGTGCGTGGTGGCTTGCCAGTGACCGAAACCACAGTGGGTACCACTGCCTATGCCGATCAGTTGGCCAACACTGCCAAACAACCTATTGTGGCAAAAAGAGCGACCACGGCATGGTATGGCCAACGAACCATTCCAGTATTAAGTGATGGTGTTTTGCCTCCGGTCTTCAAAGAAAAGTTCACCCTCGATTTTGATAATGGTAATCGTAGAGTACCTATTGCATTAGTCGCTGAAAGATTAAGCCGTATTACCGGTGTACCCGTCAGAGTGAAGCAAGATGTGTACAGCGGCAAAATGGTTTCAACAACGCCTAGCTCATCTAATGCCCCTACAACTGCCACTAGCTCTGCACCAACCACTCTACCCACTCCTACAGGCTTAACTACCGCACCTACCCCAATGCCAAAGAGTTCTGGCAATTCTGGTATCACTAGCGTGGCAAGCGTTTCTAACTCTATTGGCAGTACCGAAAGCATTACTTCAATTGACGGAATGTCCATGAAATGGAATGGCAGTTTGGAAGGGTTTTTAGATCATGTGACAGGTATCTTGAACTTATCCTGGGGCTATAGGGACGGTGTGGTGGTCATCGAGCGATATGTCACTGAAAGTTTTGAGTTGACCGCTTTTGGTGGCAGTCAAAAGTACAAAATGGGCATTACTGGGGGTAACTCTGGAACAGGCTCATCATCATTTGGAAATGCCAGTGCCTCTATGGATGTTAGCGAGTCAGGAGAATCGGCCGCTCTTAACTCACTTAAAGTGAGCATCGAGCAAATGGTCAAAACTGCAGGCGGCTCAGTGAATTTGAATGAAGGCTCTGGCCGTATTAACGTCACTGCTCCAAAAGATGTTTTGGCACAAGTACGTGAACTCATTAGGCAGGAGGATTCTGCTTTGAAACGCCAAGCTCAAATTCAACTGGATATTTATTCAGTGATCAATTCTGCCAGTGATGAGTATGGTGTTGACTGGACTGGATTCTTGCAAGATTTGGCCAAAACATGGAGTGGCACTATTAACACTCCTAGCTCATTAGTAAGCAGCTCTGCAGGTGGTATAAGCTATACCTTATTAAAAAATGCAAGCACAGCAAAACCAGGCACTCCTGGCTACAACACAGCAGAGCGATATGGTGGCTCCAAAGCCATTATGCAAGCACTTCATAAACTCAATGACAGTGCCCAGTATCGTCCAGTCTCGCTTATTGCGATGAATCGCCAATGGGCTCGTAAAACCAGCCTCAGAACGACTGGCTATGTGTCTGAAACCACTCCCTCCACTTCTTCAACTGCAGGCTCTGGAGCTCCTGGACTAAAAACATCATCGGTGACGACAGGTGACAAATTCTTGGTGCAACCGGCCATTATGGATGACGGCACTATTTATTTGAAGTTTGGCGTGTCACTGACCGATTTAATTGGTTTATTAGATGTGTCTGCAGGCGAAGGGGCTAGTTTGCAACGAGTCCAAACACCTGAAACCTCTGGAACAGATGACCAAGGCACCATCAAGCTCAATCCTGGTGAGTCCATGGTAATTACAGGGCTTTCAAGGCGTATTGCCACTTCAGATCGCAACGGCTTAGCTGAAGAAATTCCCATTGTGGCCGGTGGCTCCAAGAAAAGACTTTACAAGCGTGAAGACTTTTTAATTGTGGTTCGAGCAACTCCCCTTTAATTGGATAAGTAATTATGAGTCAAATTATTGATGAATCCAAAGATTCGAAACCTTTTGGTTTTGTGACGGGGTTGTCCTGGTCAGTGCTAAGTAGTGATGCGGAGGCCGCTAAAAGTATTCCAACCAAAATCAGAAAACAAGCCACTATTGTAGGGGCGACTAAATACTCACTCAATCATGTGGGCAATAACCAATTCTTGGGGCTTTTTAATGCCTCACCATTAGACACCAAGCCACCTAGTCAATTGTTTTCTATGGCAATGGTGTTTTTAAACGCCTTTAAAAACCAAGACAAACGAGCGACCAATGCAGTTTTAGTCATGAGTACTGCTCTGGAAGATCGCAGAGTGGTAGTGGTGATTGAGGGTGGTCAAATAAGCCTGGATGTTTTAATGAAGACAGTTGATGTATCTAATCAACTCCAAGAAATTAAAAGATCAGGTATAGCTCATGCCATTTTTAGTGATTGTGCTGACGTTCCCAATGCCACGCCAGTGGATTGGCCGACATTAGAAACCTATGCAGACAAAAAGTCTCAATTGCATTCCATTCCCCAAAACAAGGGGCTAATCTTAGGTTTGGTGTTGCTTATTGTTTTAGGTGTATTAGGGTTTGTCTATTACCAAAAAATAGTGGTACCGGAGAAAAAACGGGCGGCACTTTTAGCTCAAGAAGCACTGCAAAACCAAACACCTCAATATTTGCAACAACTCTCTGTAGAGTTGAAGCGAGTCGGTTTTGAAACGGCCAGTCTATCTAACTTAATTCAAGGTTTTCAATCAGAAAATTACTTTATTGCAGGGTGGGTTCTGTCACAAACAGTTTGTGATATTGCCATTAAAAGTTGTGAATACAGGTACGAAAGACAAGGTGGAGAAATTGAAGAGCTCATTAAGCTTGAATCCAATAAAGTCCACGACACAGTAGCATCAACTCGTGACGTTGCGATATTTAGAAAAGCAATGCCCGATTTGGCTTTTAAAGAATTGTCTAAAGCCCAATTATTACCACTTGATAAAACGACTAATGATCTGCGAAGCCGCCTGCAGCGATTAGTCAATGCGGGTGCCACCGTGGGCACTACTCCCACTGTACCTTGGCCCACTCAAGGTTTAGATATGAATAAGGTGGATAAGAACGTTGTGATCCAACAGTCCAGCGTTGAGATCCGTATTCCCTATGTCATTTCAGACTCATTCATTGAACTCATCCCGCCTCACCTTGCCATTCATCAAGTTGCACTTGTCACATCTTCTTCAGGTGATAAGTCAGGTGCGCTTTTGCTCACGCTTAAAGGAGCTAGTTATGCGACACGCTAAATTTTCACTTAGTATTATTTTATTAGCAGGATTAACTGCTTTGCAGGCTCAAACTGCCCCCCCAGTTATCCAAGAGGGTGCTACTGCCCCAATAGAGCCAAAATTAACCTATAAACCGCCAGGTCAGCCACTCAAAATAGAAGAGTTGGCCAAAGCTCAACGCAAAAAATTAGAAGATGATTTTTATAAAAGAGCGGGTTTCACTAGTGTTCAGCCAGTCGTTATCAAACCTGCCAAAGTAGTCAATAAGGTTGAAAAACCACTGACTCGATACTCTCTCAGTGTAGTGGGAATTTATGGCACTACTGGACAACTTCAATCTGAAGTGTATTACCAGGGGAAACTGCAGTCGATTAAGGCAGCATCCAACATTGGATTTTTCACAGTTGAAAAAGTTTTGCCCAACAGCATTGAAGTCTCCTATACCAAAGCCGTTATCAATCCTGGTAAAAGTAAAAAATCCACTCCAAGCACAGTCAAGCAATTATTAAGGCCAGGTGAAAGTTTGGAGGTGGCCGTATGAGTTGGTTTGCCAAAAAACAAGTAGCTACCGCTCCAATTCACGGTCTAGGTTTAAGTACTCAGCCACCAAGAGCTGAATCGGTTGCTTTATCTACTTCGACTGTTCAAGAGGTGAGTAACTTAATTAAAACGTTGGATGAGTTTCCAAAAAGGCAAGAAATTTTGTCAGGTGTGGCATCAAGTAATCCCGCTCTCAAAATTCCGCAATCACTGGAAAACTTCATCATAGCGGTCAAGATTAACGACAAAGAAGCGGTCATTGCTTATGACCCTGAACAAACCAATGCCATTAAAGCCTATCTGCCTACGATGACAGGAGCTTTAAGGGCACAAGGCTTAAGAGTGGGTGAAGCCCTATTGGCGAGCCCTCATGTCATCAAGGAGGTGCGAGTGGCCGGTGAAGCTTTGCTTAATAGCAAAACTGGAGCCCACTCCACTTCAGGCGGTGCCAATTTGTTTCGTGAATGGGTCAAAATTGCGGTTGATGCAGGGGCAACCGACATTCACATTCAAGTTGTGGACGGTGGGAATGGTTTGGTGACCATGCGAGTCGATGGTGATTTAGAGCCCGTTATGCAAGAACGAAAGGGCTTATTTACCAGTCATGATGTCCGCAATGCCATGATTGCCGCTTTTGAAAACATGGCTGACTTGCATAGTAATAATGCAGGAACATTTAGTGATGCAAAGTCAATGAGTTGCATGATTGATGAGCGACTAGGTATTCCCAATATCCGCTTGCGTTTCTCCAGCCAACGTGGCTTTTATGGCCCTAAATCAGTATCAAGGATTTTGCACTCTGAAATTGGAGCAAAACCCATGCCATTTGAGAAAATGGGTTTAGCTCCCTCTCAAATCGAAATGTTGGAAAGAGCCCAACGCATTGAATCAGGAGCCATTATTCAGTCAGGAGTGACAGGTTCAGGCAAAACCACCGCTTCCAAAACTCTTATCGAAACCCATCCAAAAAACGGCACTGCCGCTATGTATGCCGTGGCAGATCCAATTGAATATTTATTAAAAAACGTACATCAAATCTATGTTCAACGTGATTTATTGACTCTGGAAACTGCAGGCCAAAAAGATCCGTATTCTGAAGTCATTGAGTCTTTGATGCGTATGGATCCTGACTTAGTAGATGTAGGTGAGGTGCGAGATCAAATCAGTGCCAGGGCGATGGCCAATGTAGCCAAATCAGGCCATGTATCTTTGGCTACCCTGCACACCGACTCTATTGGCGGCATTATTAACCGCCTTACCGACCCAAAATTAGGTTTAACCAGGCAAGAGCTCACCAGTAGCAAGGTGTTGGGATTTATTTCCTACCAGGCACTACTGCCACAGCTCTGTGAATGTGCGATGCCGCAAGTAGCTATAGAGGACTATTTGAAAGCTACAGCTCAAACCAAAGAGCTCTCTTACGTCAATAGCTTAGTCAAAATTATGGCCAAAAAGCTCAAAGTGGATACCGAAGTTTTGCGTTACCGCAATCCTATGGGATGCCCACTTTGCAGAAATAGGGGCAACCAAGGCATGACCATGGTAGCTGAAATGATGTTGCCAGATGATGATTGGCTCGATGTGGCCTCTAGTGGTAATGATCGTAAAGCTCTCAGAGAATGGCGACTTCGTTATTCAGATAGGGATTTTTATAGCCCGGACATGAACGGTAAATTGGTGGTCGAGCATACGATTTACAAGGCGTTAATGGGACAAGTAGATCCTAGAAATATCAGCCGCTTCGGTCCACTAGAACAATTGGAGGTGTTGCAATGAACTCATTGACTCAACTATTTCAATCATTCAAAAAATGGGCTTTGCTAGGTGGATTTTGGCAAAAAAGAACCACTTTTTATCGTGATTTAGCACAAGCACTTCAAGAAAAAGAATTGCCTTTGGACTTTATTAGAGGAGAACTTGCCGTTGCCACCGCTGCAGCTACTTCAGATAAAGACAGAGCCAAAGGTTTAATGTATTTGCAAAATATTCTAACGTCTGCAGACATTAGTCTTTATCAAGCTTTAGTTGCCTCGATGCCCACTTCAGACTCTTTGGCGTTAAGCACTTTGCAATACGCAAAAGATGTACCGACAGCATTGAGGCAATTAGCTGAAAACGTGGATCAACAAACAGAGATGACGAAAATGATTAGGCAAGCCTTGTTTTCGCCCATGCTTTTATTGCCAGTGGCCTATGTGTTTGCTTATGTGCTTTCGACAGTTTCTATTCCTGAATTTGCAAAAGCAGCCCCCGATGAAGTATGGACACCATTTAACTCTTTCGTTAAAAACAGTGCCGAATTTTTTGCCAACTACTCGACCTGGCTCGCCTTGCTTATTGTGATAGGGCTCATTTGGGTGTTTACCTGGGCTTTAGCCAACTTTACGCAAAAGTGGCGTTACAGCATGGAAAAAGCCAGAGGTTATTCTGTTTTGAAATGGATTATTTGGTTTCCATTTCAGCCCATTTTTTATTTATACCGAGACATTCAAGGCACTCGTATGCTCGGTAACCTGGCCAACTTAATGCAGTCAGGAATGATTTTAAAGGATGCCCTTAAAAATCTTAAACAAGGTGCACAACCTTGGATGCATCGGCATTTATCCATGATTGAGCAACACTTGCAAATAAAAGAAGGCGATCATGTAGGAGCCTTCGGTCATGGAATATTGCCTGTTTTTATTTTGAGCCGTATGAGTTCGATGGTCAGGCGAGACGCAGGCAGAGAATTCAACAAAATTTTAGTGGAATTGGGGACCCAAGGTATGGCTGATGCCAGAGAGGCCGTCAAACAGACTGCCGCCAAAATCAACGGCATTCTATTAGCCTCTGCCTTTGGTGTCATCGCTTTCTTTTATGTTGGCCAGAACTTAATTGCAGTGGCGATTCAAGATGCCAATTCACCTTCTGCTGTGATGAGAAGGCAAGTGCAAGCACAACAAGCTTCACAAGTCACGCCAGGCAAGCCCTTATCCACCACTTCGCAACCCCAACCCCAATCACGTTAAGTATTTATCAACCAGGAGATCATCATGCTTCAATTTAATCGTCAATCTATTCGTTCAATCCACAAACAAAAAGGTTTTAGCTCTGTAGAAATGGGTCTTGTCCTTTTAGTAGTCGCTTTATTAGTGGTAGCCGCAGTCTATATGTACCGAGACAACCTAAGAAAAACATCGGTTAATAACAACATGATGCATTTAACATCCATTTCTGGTTCTTTACGCTCTGTTTATGGTCAAGCCAATCAATATGCCAACGTTACCACCGCCATTGCAGTAAGCGGTGCCGTGGTACCAAAATCACTTAGAAATGGTACCGCAACCACTGCAACCAATACATTTGGTGGCACGATTGAAATTGCTCCCGCTACTCTCACCAGTGCCAATGATTCTATTCAAATCACTTGGCCCAATGTCGCTTCTGACCAATGCCAAGACATCGTAATGGGCGTGGTATCAGAAATGAGAAAAGTTCAAGTCGCAGGCTCTGATGTGAAGCCGCTAGATGGTCAAATCAATTTAGGTACTTTAACAACCCAGTGCGATAGCTCTCCCAACGTCACCCTCAACTTTTTCGTTGGACGTTCTTAATTTTTAACCCACTCTTCACCCAGGATAAGCCCTGGGTGAAATGAGAAATGACCCATCGACTGAACGATGGTGTCAGTCGATAGGTCATTTTTTATAAAGGATGGATATGAAAAACCACAAGCGAAGCCAGGACGGTTTTTTGATGTTAGAAGTAGCACTAGCTCTACTCATTACGCTTTTAGTTGCTTACTGGGCTTTTGATGCCAACTACAGAGCCGAACAAGCCACTCAGGCAATGGCACAAGCCGATAGTATTAAAAACGTAGCCAATGCGGCCGAAACACTTGTATTAGAGCATTACACCGATTTTCAAGCGGGATTACCGATAACAAGGTCAGGTGTCACTTTGCCATTTGGTAATTCACCAGGGCAAGCCTTAGAGCCCACTATTGATCAGCTTCGATCAATGGATTTAGGGCTCACCAATCCGGCCAGTAATTTTGGCAGTTTTAAGTCTTTGGTTGCAGCCTCTTACAAAATCAGTATTAAGCGAATTCCAGCAGGGTGCGAGGCTTCACCCCTGGGAGCAACTTGCAATATTACTGGATTGGTATGTTTTGATAAACCAGTTACCAATTTTGGAGTCACTGACCCCAACGAAATTGACACCTTTGCCATTGGCAAGATGATAGGCAAGATTGGTGGTAATGGCGGGGCCTCGATTGTGGGTTCTAAAACCCAAATTACGGGCTCAGGTGCGGCTTGGTCTGAGCCTAACCCTATTACCAACCAACCTGCAGGCATTATTTGTGCCAAATTTGGCTTTGGAGCGGCTGGGTTTGGTCAGTTTTTACGAGTCAAAGACACAAGAGATCCAGATTTCCAGGGTGGCCAAACCCTGAGCGGCAAAGTACCTGGTTCTCCTTATACACAAATCGTCAATGGTGACACCAATATTGAAGGTTCTTTAACTATTAATAGTGGTGGCCCGGTAGGAGCTGATTGTCAGCCTGAAGGGGGCATGGTTTGGGGAGAGGTAGCAAGTGTTCCCATGTTGCTTAAATGTGTGAATGGTAAGTGGATTCCTACTGGAATTACTTTGGCTAAGGAAAACGACCCTTGTAACCCTGAAGGGCGAATGGCTCAAACTGTCACAGGAGCTAGTTTGATTTGTAGAGAAGGTAAGTATAGACCTATGACCGACATGGTAGGTCGTGGCGGCATTTACCAGGTGGCAATTTACAAACACGGGCAAACAGTACCTTTACCGGTATGTTCTGGAGCAACTAATCCGAGATTAGTGGTGATGGGAGTTGTGTCTGCTTGTTCTGTGGGAGGAGGAGATTGTCCTAATAACACGGGTGCATTTGTAGGACAAATCGTAAACGGCAAAGTATCCATTCTTGGATCGAACGGCAAATCAGTTGCGGGTGTCGAAGCAATGATGACAGTAGCCAGTATGTGTACAACTTATTAATTATTAAGGAGTTAAATTTATGCAAAAGAATAAGCAGTCTCATTTTATTTTGGCAATTGCCTTAATAAGTATCAGCCTCAATGCAAGTGCTGAAACTCTTACAATGAAAGATCCAAAAACAGGGCGTACTGTGTATGTTGATACACCAACAGGTATTGATGGATGCGATGCTGGCTTGTTGAAATTTGAGACAGGCTATGTGTGTCGATCACGGATTCCACCTCCCCCACCAAAACCTCCTAAACCACAGCCTATTTATCCACCGGCTGGCACTGTTTGTGTTCCCGACTATCCCAAACCCGAGTTCGAAGATTGCGCACCAGGATATAAGAGCGGTAATTCTGGCACGCATGACGGTGATACTTGGTGCAAAAT
>JALQUL010000403.1 GCA_023260735.1 Limnohabitans sp.
CCTTTAGTGATGTGCGCTGGCTTGTTAGGTGGTTTTTTTGAAAGTGGTCTAAGTACTTTCTTACCCTTATTGGGCTTGTCCATCCAATTAGGTGAGGTAGGTTCCACATGGTTGGTTGCAGCTAGTGGTTTAGGTAGTGCAGTAATGATGATTCCGGTTGGTTTATTATCCGACAAAATGATTCAAAGGGCAGAAACCCAGCAACAATCAATTGCACATACTAGGTGGATATTATTAAAGTGGTGTGCGATTTTAAATGCAGCTTTAAGTTGCTTATTACCTATTATTTTTTACTGGCCTCTTTCCTCTTACTCAATTGCATTTTTGTGGGGTGGGGTAGGAGGTTGCCTCTACACTCTATCTATGATCAATGTCGGCTCAAGTACCCGTGGAAATGAATTGATTAATGCCACTGCAGTATTGGTTTTGGCTTATACGACTGGTGGAGTTTTGGCCCCATTTTTAGGCGGTATTTTTCTTGACGTGTCGCCTCAAATTGGTGTGACCGCTTTATTTGTTTTTACTGGATTTTTAGGATTGTTGGCCGTTTATAAGTTTAAATCTGAAACCTAAAAATTGGTTTTAATCTAGTTGAACTTGCTTATTTTGCTTCATCTTTAATAGTAAAACAGTTGAAGTAAGCTAACATTTTCTAATGTGTTAATAGCTGGCCTAAATCATGAATAATTTGTTTATTAGTGTTACAGTTGCAAGCAGTGATTCTATTGATTAAAAAAATGGCCCGATTACCTCCTCTTAATACGCTTAGAGTATTTTATATTGCTTCACAAACCAAAAGTTTTACTAAAGCAGCTGGCAAATTGCATGTTACTCAAGGGGCAGTAAGTCGTCAAATTAAAGCCTTAGAAGATAGTCTTGGGTTTCCTTTATTTGTACGTCAGCATCATGAGTTAGTTCTTACCCAATCGGGTGAGCATTTGGCCCAGATGGTTTCTCAAGCTTTTAAAATTTTGGAAGATGGACTAAGCCAAATGAGACCTTCCTTGACTAGGCAAAAATTATTGGTCAATGTTCCCACTACCTTTGCCTCGCGTTGGCTAGCACCACGTTTAAGATTGTTCCAAGAACAGTACCCTCACTTAGACTTAAGTATTACTACCGATCTAGTATCGAGTCACATTCAAGCACAAAGATATGACTGCTGCCTCATTTTTAGTAACTCCCCTTGGCCTTATGGTGAATCAGAATTATTACATTTAGAGCGCCACGCAGTAGTGGCAAGTCCTAATTTATGGACAGAAAAAAATCATCTTCAGATAAATGACTTCACCTTATTGCATTTACTTAATAATGACGGCTCATTATTACCGATTTGGAGACAGTGGTTTGCCAACTCACAAAACAGCCAGAATTTTAATCAGGCCGGAATTACATTTAGCACTTTAGATCAGGCAATTAATGCAGCTGTAGCAGGTGCTGGTATTGCACTAGTAGACCGAATAATGATAGAAAATGAGTTGTTGAATAAACAATTAGTACAGGTTGATATTAGGGAAATGCGTGGCCCGTATGGCTATTGGTTAATTAGTCCTGAAAAGAAAAAGACTGAAAATCAATATAGTCAAAATGCAGCTATGCAACTAAGAGATTGGTTAATTCTTTCTTTAAAAGATTAAATGCTAATGAATAAAAAAGTTTAATGCGCCTGAATGCTAGGTGATTGTGCAGTAACTCTGCGTGCACCATCAAAACGTTTTTTCCAGTAGGTTTGATCCATTTCTTCAACACGCACAATGGAACCTGTGCGCGGAGCATGAATAAACTTACCATCTCCAATATAAATACCAACATGGCTAAAAGTTCTTTTCATGGTGTTGTAAAACACCAAGTCGCCTGGTTTTAGATCTTTTTCATCAATTGATTGCGAAGCTTTGGCCTGCTCAGCTGCAGTACGAGGCAATACCATGCCTAAAGATTCTTTGTAAATGAGCATGACTAATGCACTGCAGTCTATGCCGGTTTCAGTGTCTGTACCACCAAATTTATAGGGAACACCTAAAAATCCGAATGCCGTATTCACCAAACTATTGGCGGTCTCAGTCACAGCTTGACTTGCTTTATCAAGCTGATTAGTAAAGTTAGTAACAAAATTAATTGCACCATTATTAATTGAAGTGCCAGAACTAATAGCGATAGTATTAGTTGAGTTAGTAACACTATTGGCATTTTGATTGGCGTTGGCAATTGCAATAGCTGAATTCAAGGTATTTGTCATGCCAGGTAAACCATTAGAGTTGATGGTTTGAGTCGTATTGATTTCAGTATTTGGTGGAGCAGCATTAACTGCAGTACCAATGAACGTGAGCATGCCTACGCAACTAAAAATAGTAAGTGATAAAGTGATTTGACGTAGTTTTAAATTGAGATTTAATTTCATGCTCTTATAGTACTAATTGTGGGACTGAGTGTCAATCGAATTGGTCAATTTGAAAGTGTTAGTAATATTTTTTAACAAGGACAATAACGATGTAATTGAACGGAAAAGTAGATTTTATAACGTTTATTGTCTGGTTAAGTTGAATTCTAATATTAAGTGTCAAATCAAATATTCATATTATTAAAATCATTTAAAATTTTTTGAATGTTACACTTTTATCGATTCACGAATTACAACTAAACAATTGATTTTAGTAGAAAATTTAAATGTACCAGTTTCTTTTGTATAAAATAAGCGTTATGGGGTTTTAGATGTAAAAAATTGCAAAGTCTTTCAAAATGACTACGCAACTCTCAAGTATACGATTGATTAGCCAGTTTGTAATTAACCATGTTGTAGTGCTTAGTTTTCAAGATGGCTTAATAGCATTTCGGATTAACGAAGCGAATACCTTGGTCGTTGATGAGTCAAGTGACTAGTTTTCGATTGCATCAATGAGTATTGAGTGGATGAAGTCAAAATTATGAAAAAGCTCACTTATCAGTCTAATCGGTACGATGCTAGCTTGAATTCAAGTGTAGGAGTATTCATCCGGTTTCAAGTCTCATTTTCTCCTAAAATGAACATTTAAATCAAAAAACGACTGATATTACCCTCGTGTGGTTCAAAGTTAGCTGGGCTTGAATTATGCTAGCTATTTCTGAACTCCATTTTTACTGCTTTCTTTACCCATTTATTTTTATTATGTTACTTTCAGCCAAATCTTCACAACTCGTACTCATTGATTTGCAAGAGCGTTTAATGCCGGCGATGTTTGAGTCCGAATTCATTTTAAGCAATGTTAATAAACTTGCTAAAGCAGCAAACATGCTTGGTGTGCCCATTATTCTTACTGAACAAAATCCTGAAAAGTTGGGACCAACAGTATCTGCAATTGACAGTCAAGTAGTGGCAACTCTGCCAAAAATGTTTTTTGATGCGTGCGAAGAAGGTTTAGTTGAAACATTGCGGGAAATTGGTACTCCAAAAGCTTCGCCCAACGCTAAAAGTGTTCCAAAGCATCTTAAAAAAGAACCTGGTTTACAACGCCCAGCCATTGTTATTGCAGGAGTCGAGTCCCACATTTGCGTATTACAGACCGCTTTATCATTATTAGAGGAAGAGGATTTCGAGGTTTGGATTGTCATTGATGGGTGTTCTTCTAGAACTGAAAGAAGTCGTGATGCCGCATACGACCGATTAGCCGGTGCAGGGGCCGAATTAGTTACTGCAGAAATGGTTGCCTTTGAGTGGATGGGTAGTGCAGAACACGAGCTTTTTAAGCAAGTTCAAGCATTATTTAAATAAACTGAAAAAAAGTTGCGACTTACTGGGTTAAAAACCGAAAAAGTAAGCACAGTGACAGTAAATAATCAATAATTATGAAATTATAAAAGAGCTCTTAGCAGAACTCGCTTAATGTATAAAAGTCACTGCTTGAATTAGCATATTTAGTAAGTTTTACATTCATCATTATTTTATGAGTTTAAAAACTCCCTAAATTAAGTCTTTTCAGGCGCCGATACTAGTGTGCCTAAAAGTTCTGCTGTGCTCTTTCAATATCAATTGATTTTGATAATTTTCTTTCGCTTTAAAAAATTGCTTACCGGAGACTTTACATGACCCAATATACTGATTTTTATCAAAAATCCTTGCAACAACCCGATGTTTTTTGGCAAGAACAATCATTATTAGTCGATTGGAAAGATTCTCCTCAACAAATTTGTGATTACTCCAACCCGCCATTTGCTAAATGGTTTGTCGGTGGTACCACCAATCTTTGTTATAACGCCATTGACAGGCACCTCGAAAAACGTGCTAATCAAGCCGCAATTATTGAAGTTTCTACTGAAACAGGTAAAGAAGTTGTGCATACTTTTGCTGACCTGCACTCTGAAGTTCAGCGTATGGCTGCTTCATTGTTGTCATTAGGCGTGAAAAAGGGTGATCGTGTTTTAATTTATATGCCAATGATTGCAGAAGCTGCATTTGCAATGTTGGCTTGTACGCGTATTGGTGCATTGCATAGCGTTGTGTTTGGTGGCTTTGCATCTGGTTCATTAGCCTCTAGAATTGATGACTCCACTCCTGTTGTGGTGGTCAGTGCAGATGCTGGTTCACGTGGTGGCAAAGTTGTGCCCTATAAACCTTTATTAGACGAAGCATTAAAGTTGGCCAATCATCAACCAGTTGCTGTTTTAATGATTAATCGTGGTCTTGCACCCCTCAATTTACAAGAAGGACGTGACTTTGAATATTCAGTTTTAAGAGAAAAATTTCTTAATACCAAAGTAGAGTGTGAATGGGTAGAATCTACACACGCAAGTTATACCCTTTATACCAGCGGTACAACAGGTAAACCGAAAGGTGTACAGCGTGACACTGGTGGCTATTTAGTTGCTTTAGCAGCAAGTATGCAACATATTTTTGAGGCAGTAC
>JALQUL010000011.1 GCA_023260735.1 Limnohabitans sp.
GCTACCATCAGCCACAATTACCATGCCTGAATGTTGAGAGTAGCCCATGCCTACACCACCACCATGATGCAAACTCACCCAAGTGGCACCCCCAGCGGTATTGAGCATGGCATTTAACAAAGGCCAATCAGAGACGGCATCAGTGCCGTCGCGCATGGCTTCGGTTTCTCGGTTAGGACTAGCCACAGAACCGGTGTCCAAATGGTCTCGACCAATTACAATAGGGGCTTTGAGTTCGCCATTTTTCACCATCTCATTAAAAGCCAAGCCAGCAATATGGCGTTCACCTAAACCCAACCAACAAATACGGGCGGGTAAACCTTGAAAGCTGATTCGGTCACGCGCCATATCTAACCAACGATGGGTGTGGTGGTTGTTAGGGAACAGCTCTTTGATTTTGGCATCGGTTTTATAAATATCCTCTGGGTCACCAGATAAAGCCACCCATCTGAAAGGGCCCTTGCCCTCACAAAACATGGGGCGAATATAGGCCGGTACAAATCCAGGAAAATCGAATGCGTTTTTTACTCCCTCATCAAAGGCGACTTGGCGAATGTTATTGCCGTAATCAACCGTCGGAATACCCATGCCATAAAAGTCTAATAAAGCTTGTACATGAATGGCACAAGATTGGGCTGCAGCCTTTTGCAAAGCCGCATGTTGGCTTGGATTTTTTTGTGCGTCACGCCACTGGGCAACGGTCCAATTCAACGGTAAATAACCATTGACTAAATCGTGAGCCGAGGTTTGGTCAGTTACTAAATCAGGACGAATGCCACCTGCTTGGGCGCGTTTGACCAATTCGGGTAAAACTTCTGCTGCATTGCCTAACAAGGCAATTGAAACCGCTTCTTTACGCGAGGTGTAATGCTTTACCAACTCTAAGGCATGATCTAAATTTTTGGCTTGGACATCGACATAACGAGTGCGTAATCTAAAGTCAATACTTGATTGCTGACATTCAATATTAAGCGATACTGCACCTGCTAAAGTCGCCGCTAGTGGTTGTGCACCACCCATACCTCCCAAACCAGCAGTTAAAATCCAGCGACCTGACCAGTCGTTGTTGAAGTGTTGTTTGCCGGCTTCCACAAAGGTTTCGAAAGTGCCTTGGACAATGCCTTGTGAACCAATATAAATCCAGCTACCAGCAGTCATTTGGCCATACATGAATAAACCTTTTTGGTCGAGCTCATTGAATTTATCCCAATTGGCCCACTTAGGTACTAAATTGGAGTTGGCTAATAAAACCCGTGGTGCATTGCTGTGCGTTTTAAAAACTCCGACTGGCTTGCCACTTTGAATCAGTAGGGTTTCATCTTCATTGAGTTCGCGCAGGGAAGCTAAAATTTGATCAAAACACTCCCAGTCACGGGCTGCGCGTCCAATGCCACCATACACCACTAAGTGCTTTGGGTTTTCAGCTACTTCAGCGTCTAGGTTGTTTTGTAGCATACGGTAGGCTGCTTCAATTAACCAGTTTTTGCAGTGTAATTGACTGCCTCTGGGGGCTTTAATTTCACGGCTCGCATCAAAGCGAGGATCTTCTAGTGAGGTGTTGGAGCTCATATGAGTTAATTTAAGTTGGGTACAAACTGAGGAAGGGAAGGTCGATTGCTTACAGGCTACTAGAGTGGCTAGGCAAGATATTTAATAACACATCAGGCCAAGTGTCTTGATGAGCCCATAAACGCATGGCTTCAATGTCATCGGCCATAAAACGGTCGGACTCTAAAAACGCGACTTTGCTACGGATGGCATCAAATTGAGCCTCTACCAAATCCGAGCTTTTTAACTCACGTTTAAGGTCAATGCCTTGGGCCGCTGACATGGCTTCAATACCCACTACAACCGCTGTGTTATTGACCATATCACCTAAACGCCGCGCACCAAAAGTGGCCATAGAGACATGGTCTTCTTGGTTGGCAGAAGTAGGTAAGCTATCGACACTAGCAGGATGAGCCAATGATTTATTTTCTGAAGCCAAAGCGGCAGAGGTGACTTGGGCAATCATAAAACCAGAATTGACACCACTGTCTTTTACTAAGAAAGGTGGTAATCCAGATAAACCAGTATCTAATAATAAGGCAGTGCGACGCTCGGAAATAGCGCCTACTTCTGATACTGCCAAAGCAATGATATCGGCTGCAAAAGCGACGGGTTCGGCATGGAAATTACCACCAGAAATCACATCACCATTTTCAAAAACCAATGGGTTGTCGGAGGCGGCATTGGCTTCGATTTGTAAAATTTTGGCAGCATGCGCTAAATTATCGAGGCAAGCTCCCATGACTTGGGGCACACATCGAATTGAATAGGGGTCTTGTACTCTGCCACAATTAGCATGAGAAGGAATAATCTCGCTACCGTCTAACAATTCGCGCACAGCCTTAGCTACTGCAATTTGACCTGCCTGGCCACGTGCTTCGTGAATGCGTGCGTCATATGGCTTAATCGAACCGTGAATGGCCTCAAGTGTTAAAGCGCCAGCTACCAAAGCAGCTGCAAACACATTTTCTGCACCAAATAAACCGCTTAAAGCCAAGCCAGTTGATACTTGTGTACCGTTTAATAAGGCCAAACCTTCTTTAGGTTGTAAAACAAAAGGCTCTAGACCGATTAAAGCCATGGCTTGTTTGCCTGAAACCAAGCTTCCGTCACTGGTTTTAGCCAGGCCTTCACCAATTAACACGCAGGCCAAATGCGCCAGCGGTGCAAGGTCACCAGAAGCACCCACTGAACCTTTGGAAGGAATAATTGGCGTGATGTTGGCATTGGCTAAAGCTAAAAGAGCGTTGGCTAATTCGGGTCTTACACCAGAATGGCCTCTGGCCAAACTAACGGCTTTCATGGCCAAAATTAAACGAACGGTATTGGCTTCAATTGGTGTACCAGTTCCAACACTATGCGAAATCACCAAATTACGTTGTAATTCAGCGAGTCGATCGTGTGGAATTTGGGTGCTGGCGAGTTTGCCAAATCCAGTGTTAATGCCATAAACCACTGTGTCTTGATCCACAATACCCTGCACAATGGCTTGCGAGGTATTCATTTTTTCAAGTACTTGAGGCTCAAAAGAGAGTTCAATGGGTGCTTGATAGATACGGCGTAATTGTGCCAAATTGACTTGGCCGGGGTGTAGGTGTATATTGGTTGTCTTCATTTCATTAGTCCTGTATATACAAGTAAAACCGAAAAAAAGAAAACTGTCAAGAAAATTACAAAAAAATTTCGCAAATCTAAAAAAGAGTGAATTTTTGGTAGCTTGATAGGACCATTAGTTTACGTTGCTTGATTTTTACCTTCGGTCAAAAAACGACCGCCAAGTCGGTAGCGATTTCCCGGATGTAAACATTTAACATAGGTAATTGCTGTTTGCCTCAGCCATGTGCGCCTAGTTAATAATAAACAAGCTTGGTTGGCTTGCATTTTTAAAAATTGGCATTGTTCGGCGGTGGGTAAAACCGCATCTACCACATGTTCAATTTGGTCAAAGGCTACTTGTTTTAAAAGATACTCTGAGGGAGTGGTAGTGGCAAAATCTTGTTCTATAAATGAAGGTACTGCTTTAGGATTCACGTAGCGATTTTCAAGTTGCACAGGTATATTGTTTTCATGATGTACACACACGCTATGAAAAACTGAATCTCCCACATTTAAATCAAGTGCAGAAGCCACTTCTGAAGAGGCTGCAATTCTTTCTATTTTGATGAGTTCAAACGTATAGATGTGGCCGCGATTTTTAATTTCATCTGCTAAATTGGCAATTTGTAGCAGGGTGGACTGGGGTTGGCTTTCGTTTACAAAACTACCCACGCCAGCCACTCTAAATATAAGGCCCTGTTGGCTAAGCTCTTTGAGGGCTCGGTTTACCGTCATTCGAGCTACACCAAACTGTTTGACTAAATCATTTTCGGAAGGGAGTTTATCACCCGCTTGCCAAGTCCCGTCACTAATTTTTTGATTAATGAAGTCACGCACTTGGGCATAAAGTGCCACGCCCGTTGGTGGTTTGGTAGTACCAGTGTAAGTGGCCTGTTGAGCAGGGGCGGGTCTTACTCTAGACTTCATACAAAAGTGGTAAAAGGCGTATTTAAGGTGGCCATCGCTTGACCCATTTGAACTGGTGTGGTGGCTTGCCAACTAGGGTTAAAAGCAAAACCAGCTTGTTCTAGTGAAGGCCATAATAAAACGACAGTAGACCCTAATAAAAAACGCCCCATTTCGTCGCCTTTTTTAAGCACAATGTTTTGGTCTTGATAAGTCCATTCGGTAATGGCTTTTTTTCTGGGGGGGTTAATAATTCCTGCCCAAACGGTTGCCATACTGCCCACAATAGTGGCTCCAACTAAGGTTAACACCATTGGCCCGTAGCTAGTTTCAAATACGCATACTACACGCTCATTACGAGCAAATAGGCCAGGCACACCTCTTGCTGTTGTCGGATTGACCGAGAACAAATCTCCAGGCACGTAAATCATTCGTAATAATTTGCCATCACATGGCATATGAATGCGATGATAGTCTTTTGGGCTTAAATAAATGGTGGCAAAATACCCATTTCTAAATAAATCGGCTAAGTTAGCATCACCTCCAACCAAGGCTTGGGTAGAGTAGGAATGGCCTTTGGCTTGAAAAATCTGATTGTCTTGAATCGGTCCTAATTGACTAACTGCTCCATCAACAGGACTTACAAAGCTAACATTTGCTAACGGACGTACACCATTTTTAAGAGGGCGGGTAAAAAAGTCATTAAAACTAGCATAACTGCTGATATCAGAGTTTGCAGCTTCAGGCATATTTACCTTATAACGCTTAACAAACCATTTGATGACTTGAGTAGTGACTTTTCCACGATTTTTGGAGGCAAAGCTTCCAGCTATTTCGGTGAGGGCTTGTTTTGGAATCAAATATTGAGGCAAAACAGCTAAAAATTGTAAAAAACGGTCCATAACATACCTATAGATAGAGAGTCTCAAGTATATTCTGCTTCAAGAATCTTTTAAAAGTTTAATAATGAGTGACAACCTTTTGGTTTTTATTTCCCCCAATTTGAGAATATAGTCTGCAATGTCATTTTTAACGAGTCGTCCTTTAGCACCTGACAAGTCTCCTCGATTAGCCCCTGCCAGCTTGGTATTATTGGTGCACTTAGGTCTTATTTTTGGACTGATGTACACAACAGTCGACCTGGAACCCTTACCAGAAACTTTACCAAAAGAACCATTGCCTGTGGTAATGGTCAAGATTGCTAAGCCCATCACTAAAATCGTCCCCCCCCCGCCTACTCCGGTGAAAGTGGTTCAAGCTCGGCCCTCGCAAAAAGTAATTAAGCCACGTCCACAAAAGCCTGTAGTCAAGCTTCAATCGCCCCCTCCCCCTCCACCGCCGCCGGTTCCTGTACCGGTGCCCGTTCCTGTTGTAAAAGCCACTCCAGCACCAACGCCAGCACCTAAATTAGAACCTAGTCCAGCACCAGCACCTGTGCCAGTACCAACACCAGTACCTGCTCCAGTGCCGGTCCCCGTGCCAGTGCCTGCTCCAGTGCCTGCTCCAGTGCCAGTGCCTGCTCCAGTGCCAGTGCCAGTGCCGGTTCCTGTACCAGTACCAACACCTGCACCAGTGCCTAGTCCAGTTCCAACACCTGCCCCCTCTCCAGCTCCTAGTCCCGCGAAATCATCCACTCAGGGTTCGCCCAATACTTCAAATAATACGCTTTCTAATAGTTCGCAAAATAGTGGTGGTCAGGGTAGCTCCAATTCAGGAGTAGGCGCAGCCACATCAAGTGTGAACTCGAGTATTAGGGCGAGTGCTATTTCCGCTGGAGGAGGCTCTAGTGGTAATTCAGGTGCAAGCAACGCTTCGTCATCTGGTTCTAACGCCAATAATAGTTCAGCTGGTGGATCTAGTAATGCTGGGTCAGGCTCTGCAGCATCATCTGGAGGTTTGGCTGGCTTTATCAACTCCTCAGGGTCGGGCCGAGCTACTGGAGGCAGTACTGGAGCTGGCTGTCGAGGAGGTTTTTGTCCCGGTGACTTGAAAAAGAAAACCGAAGAAAATTTAAAAGAAAAACTCATTCCTATAGCGGAACCTATCCTTAAAAAGCAGGTCTATTCGGCTGATTGTCCAAAAGAGACGGAGTATAGTGCCACCCAGAAATGTAGATAGAGAACATCCCCTTTTATGTGACCGCCATATTAATTGAAATAAGCAGTTGCAGTGAGGGTTTTAGAAAGACCTAAAAGTATGCGTTTAATGCCAGTCAGTGATGTGTTGTACAAACTACAGCTTGATAGGAGTCTATCTAAACCCTTGTACAAGCAATGCAAAAATGATGTATTAGAGTGCTTTATTAAGTACCCAATTGAAACGAATTACTGAATATTAGAGATCAAGGAACAAGTTATGAAAAATTCAACAACACAGTGGATGCAAGATGCGAAATATATTTTCCAAGCAGGTTTTTGCGCAGCTCTCATGGGTGCACCCTTGCTGCCAGTATATGCACAAGAAGCTACTTTAGCCACCTCGGCAGCAAGCGTGGCCTCAGATGCGGTAGCAGTAGCTCCTGAGCTGGTAAATCCATATGGCTTAGCTGCTATGTGGGCACAGGGCGATTGGGTCGCCAAAACTACACTTATTATTTTGCTCATTATGTCGATGGTGAGTTGGTATGTAGTAATTACTCGTCTATTGGCTCATAAGCAATTGATGAGTTACTCCAAGGAGGCTCATGTGGCCAGTCATAGTGCTTCAAGTCTGCGAGCTAGCATTACGCGTTTAAAACAAGATAGTCCATTTCGCTATATTGCAGTTGCAGGTCTAGAGGCAGAACATCGTCACCCCACTCTGAATGGGCAAATTGATTTGAATAATTGGTTGGGACAACACATTGAAAATGCAACTTATACCGTCATTGCCCGCCAACAATCAGGATTAGCTGAGTTAGCAACGATCGGTTCGACCGCTCCTTTTGTTGGATTGTTTGGAACTGTTTGGGGTATTTACAATGCCTTAATTAAGATTGGTGCAAGCGGTCAGGCTAGTCTTGATAAAGTGGCTGGCCCAGTGGGTGAAGCTTTAATTATGACGGCTATAGGTTTGGCAGTCGCTGTACCTGCTGTTCTTTGTTATAACTGGTTGGTCAGACGTAATCGTCAAAATGCAGACATGATTAAAAATTATGCTTCTGGTTTGCATAGTGAAATGTTGGCTACTGCTGCTCGCAAATCCAATTCTTAATTCAACGGGCTGTGTAATGGCGATTCAATTTAATCAAGGTTCTGACTCGGAAGAGGTCATCTCAAAAATTAATACGACTCCTTTGGTCGATGTTATGCTGGTATTAATGATTATTTTCTTAATCACGATACCGGCAGTGAATTCGTCTGTTCCGTTAAAATTGCCTAAAGAGGTCAATATTGCACGTGACCCACAATCTCAGAGTGTAGTGGTGTCGGTGGATGCCACTGGGCAAATTTATTGGATGGATCAAAAGTTAGCTAATAGTGCCGAGCTTGATTTGAAACTGCAAGAGATGGCGCAACAAACGCCACAGCCTGAGTTGCACTTTCAAGGGGATGTAAAAGCCAATTTTGAATCCGTTGGTAAGGTCTTGTTGCAAATACAAAATGCAGGCCTTGAAAAGGTAGGTTTTATTACTGAAACTCCAGCCAAACAATAAATTCAGAAAGTTTCTAAAATGGCACTGCGTTTTCAAAATAAACAAGATCAAAATGTTCCTGTGATGATGGAAATCAACACTACACCACTCATAGATGTGATGTTGGTTTTGCTCGTTATGCTGATAATCACCATTCCTATTCCGCTTCAAACCGTTAACATTGAAATGCCTTCAGGCGCACCGCCCATACAACAAGAAATCCCTAAAGTTGTGAAAATTACAGTGCTCAACGATGGCTCAATGTTATGGGATGACCAAGTCTTACAAGGGCAGGTAGATTTAGATGCAAAACTCAGTATTACCGCGCTATTGCAACCACAACCTGAAATCCATATTACGGCTCAAACCAATGCTCCCTATGCCCTTATCGCAAAAGCTTTGGCAAGCTCACAACGTTTAGGCCTTGAGAAAATTGGCATTGTAGGTTTAGAAGACCTCAATACAGCCAATAAGTAAAAGAAAAACAGGCTTAAAAATAATAGCGATGTAATTTTACTTAAGGTTCAAGGAATTATATTTAATTAATATATAAGCAATTATTAATATTATGCTTTTCTATTTTAGCTAATTCGAATAGAATTTTAGGTCAGCTGTTGGGCTTTTATAAACGAGTAGCGATTCACGGGCTTGCGGTAAAGGATAGGGTAGTTTTTTAATCATCATCACTTGATGATGATTAAAAATGACTTAACTTATACCAGCCAATCATCAATATTTTTTATAAGGCTGCAACAGACTCTTTAAATACAACAATTAACCCGAGTACATATATGGGAATCATAATAGGCGTGCCAAAAGAGACTGCGGCACTAGAGACAAG
>JALQUL010000051.1 GCA_023260735.1 Limnohabitans sp.
TCGGTAATTGAAATTATGCGTGCTAGAGGTGCTGCTGTTCCTATTCCTACAGATGTAGTAACTGCCACACAGTTCTCTAAAGATGCAACAGCGACTGTTAAACAACTAACAGAAATCAATGAAGATGATTTAATTCTGGATATTGGTCCAGAGACTGCCAATGCTTTAGCCGAACAACTCAAGATGGCCGGCACTATTGTGTGGAATGGCCCAGTAGGCGTGTTTGAATTTGATGCATTTGAAAATGGCACTCGCACTATTGCACAGGCTATTGCTCAATCAAGTGCATTTAGTATTGCGGGTGGTGGAGACACCTTAGCTGCTATTGCCAAATACAACATAGAAAATCAAGTGGGTTATATCTCGACTGGTGGGGGTGCATTTTTAGAAATTCTAGAGGGTAAAACTTTACCTGCTGTAGAAATCTTAATGCAACGTGCTGCTCAAGATGCCGTTTAAAAAATAGTTTTAAGACGCATTCATTTTTAGAAAAATTCAATAGGAGAAAATTATGGCATTGGTATCATTACGTCAGGTTTTAGATCATGCAGCTGAATACAGCTATGGTGTGCCAGCATTTAATGTGAATAACTTGGAGCAAGTTCAGGCCATTATGGAAGCTGCTCAGGCCACCAATAGCCCAGTTATTTTGCAGGCTTCGGCAGGTGCTCGTAAATATGCAGGAGAAGCTTATTTGCGTCATTTGGTTTTAGCCGCCATTGAAACACACCCTGACTTACCAGTGGTATTGCATCAAGATCATGGTGCATCCCCTGCGCAGTGTCAACAATCTATTCGCTCAGGCTTTTCTAGTGTGATGATGGATGGCTCTTTAATGGAAGACGCTAAAACACCTGCTAGTTATGAATACAACGTGGCCGTGACACGTAAGGTGTGTGAAATGGCTCATGCAGTTGGAGTTTCTGTCGAGGGTGAATTAGGTTGCTTAGGTTCTTTAGAAACAGGTGAGGCAGGTGAGGAAGATGGCGTAGGAGCAGAAGGTGTGTTGAGTCACGAGCAAATGTTGACCGACCCCGATCAAGCCAAAGACTTTGTAACTCAAACAGGAGTAGATGCTTTAGCAATTGCAATTGGTACTAGCCACGGTGCTTATAAATTTACACGCCCACCTACAGGTGATATTTTAGCGATTGACCGAATTGCCGCTATACACACAGCAGTTCCAAATACTCATTTGGTTATGCATGGTAGCTCTAGTGTGCCACAAGAATGGTTAGAAATTATTCGTCAATATGGCGGCGATATTAAGCAAACCTATGGTGTGCCAGTTGAAGAAATCGTAAGAGGAATTCAAAACGGTGTACGTAAGGTCAATATTGACACCGATATTCGTTTGGCAATGACTGGTGCAATGCGTCAGCTGTTTGCTAAACAAACCAGTGAATTTGACCCTAGAAAAGCTTTAATTGCCGCCCGTAAAGCAGCACAAGGAATTTGTGAAGCTAGGTTTGAAGCCTTTGGTTGTGCAGGTCAAGCTTCAAAAATTAAACCAATTTCATTAGAGGTAATTGCTTCACGTCATTATTAAAACCACCCACAACCCATGACTGGGTTATGGTGTGTGTTTTTGTGATCAAGCCAGCAATTCAAATTGCCCTAGTCTTGTGTTTTCACCGTTTAGCACTGCTTCAATGAAGTGAGTGCCCGCATAATGTTGGCGGGTAGTCATTTCTTTGAGGCTTATTTTTTTGCTAATTTTTACCTTTTGTTGGCAGGCTAATTCCAGGGTTTTTAGTTTAAAAACTTTGGCTTTGGTTTGGCCATTAGCTTTTACATAATGCACCGCAAAATCAAGCATGATGTTTTGGGTATGAGTGCTGTTGTTATGTAGTTCAAACTCAAAAAATACTTCTTGGCCAATAGAGCAAGTACTAGGCCAAATTTTGATTTGCTTGATTTTAACTTTGGCTTTTTCACCATAACCCAAAATTGCCAAGGCCTTGGCATCTCCTTTTTTAATTGCAAATCTAAGGCTGTGTTCAATTAGCCATAAGCGCTCCGGGCTTGCGTTTTTTATCCATCTTGCAGTTGTTGCAAATAATGCTTCTGGGTTGTCTTTGCCAATATCATTTAAATGGTTAGCTACTGACCTTCTCACATATAAAGAGGGATCATCTTTCAATAATTCTAATAGCTCTAAAGTAAGACTTGGGTCTTGTTGAAAGGCTTTTAAGCGTTGTGCCCAAGGCAGTCGTGGTCGGCTACCTTCGCTTACCAAACGCCGCACATGTTCACTGGGGTCAGCTGCCCAAACTTTGAATAAGGCTAATGTCGCTTGTTGGTGTTTTTCAAGGAAATATCGAATACTAAATTCAGCTGTAAAACGTTGCGTCAGCTCATATTGCAAACGCATAGCGTTGTCAAAATCATTCAGGCCATAAAAGGCAGCATAAAAGGTATGCGGTAAATAAAAAAAGCCTGCCATAGACGGTGTGTGAGTATGTCCCTCTTTGCTGGCTGGTAGGCTGTCAATTAAGATTTGGCTGGCCTTGGCAAAATCTTGTGGCAGAGTTTTGCCTAAGGCATGACTAATGGATTTGGCTCTTGCCATCAGGTCAAGCGCTTCGTATGTACCTGCTAACTCCTCTATAAAATGCTTGGAATTAAAGGCTGGCCAGACCGTTTTAATTTGCTTTGCTAGGGTATGGGCAACATCAAGTCCAAATTGGTTTTTAAGCGCTTCAGCCATTATGGTTACCAAATTTTTTAACCATTACCGCCATTGCTTGGGCATTGCTGGGGCTGTTATTTTCTGCCAAGTACTCTAGTTGAGTCACAACACTTTTTTGATTATTAGGTACTTGGTTTTGGCTCACTTTAAACTTGCCCACCATGCTTTTAATTTTAAATTCAATACCCACAATATTGGCCATCATAGTGGCTAAATAATCGGCTGGTGCATCTTGTACTTGCCATGGGTGGGGTTGTGATGCTTCGTTTTTTACGGTTAGGTTTTCTAAAATAGCTAAAATGCCATCGCTGTTTTCTATGGCTTTTAAATGGGCTGTTATATGCAC
>JALQUL010000109.1 GCA_023260735.1 Limnohabitans sp.
TGATTTTCATGTGGGTGGTTGCGATGACCTAGAGGCTTTAAATGCCGCTGGGAAATTAGATCCCTTGTTACAACAGGCTTAATTGAATCCAAAGTCAGTTAAAACTAAGTAATTTCATCTAATTTAGCTCAAGTTCGCTAAAATTAATCTAACCCACCTTTTGCTTTTAAGGTGGGTTTTTTGTTGCTAGGGCTAGTTTTCGATAAAGGGTTTGGCGACTAATGCCAAGTGACCTAGCTGCCTCTGATAAATTACCTTGGGCAGTTTGTATGGCTTTTTGCATTGCATTTAATGACAAATTGGCTAAAGTGGTGGAGTTTTCTGCCTGTGGCGAGAGTAAGTTTTGTTGGTATATATAGTTCAGTTCATTTTCTGGATGGCTGGGTTTTAATAATTCCAACATATCATCTGGTAAATGTTGCCAGTTAATTTCTGTCTCATTAGATTCCAACATCGCACAACAAGTTCTTAATAAATTGTTGTATTGCCTCAAGTTGCCAGGCCAACTGTATTTTTGAAAAGCGAGCATTAAATCGGGGGCAATGCTTAAAGGAGTGGAGCTTGAATATTTGTCTAACAGTTGATGCGTCAGTGCCATTAAATCAGTTCGCTCACGTAAAGCGGGTAACTGAACAGTCAAACCATTGATTCTGTAGTACAAATCACTTCTAAATAAACCTTTTTCGCTAGCATGTAAAAGGTTTTGATGGGTAGCGCATATCAAAGAGAAACTCACTGGCACAGGTTTGCCACCCCCTAAAGGACTCACTTGACGCTCTTGTAAAACACGTAATAAACGTGCTTGTAAGGCGAGCGGCATATCACCAATCTCATCTAAAAATAAAGTACCCTCGTGTGCTTGCCTAATTAATCCGATAGCTCCTTCTTTTTGCGCACCCGTAAAGGCACCTGGTTTATAGCCAAAGAGTTCAGATTCAATGAGATGCTCGGGTAGAGCTGCGCAGTTAATGGCAATAAATGGTTTTTTTGCTAATTCTGAAGAGTCATGTACTGCTTTAGCAAATAGTTCTTTGCCTACACCGGACTCTCCTAAAATTAACAAAGGTATTGATTTCCCAGCAATTTTTCTGGCTTTGGTTTCTGCAGTTAACCATTTTGCATCACCCGTATTGAGTAAAGCGAGTGCATCTTTAACCGGTGCCACCAGACTTTTGCTAGTTTGAATCTTAATTTGACTGGTTTTTCCATGTAATTTGGCAAATACCGATTGCCCATTTCTAAGATGAAGTAAAAAACAAGCCTCATTTTGACGATTGGCGAGTTGTAAAATTTGATCAAGTTGGCAATCAAATAATTGTTCTACCTGAGTCGAACCTAAATCAAGAGGCGATAAACCTAAAGATTTTTGCGCCTGACGGTTGGCTCCTAGTACCCATCCATCTTCAGATAAGGCTAAAACAGATTCGGCAACTGTTCCAACACCAGCCTCTAAAGTATGAAAATGAAGCCGTAAATTTTTTTGATAAGTTGCTGTTAATAAACGATTTTCTACCATGCAAGCAGCAGTTTTAACCAAGCCTAAGGTGTGGCTTTGTCTAATTTTTTGATGCCCTGAAATATCTAAAATACCTAGTAACTCTCCTTTTGCCGAAAAAATAGGCGAGGCTGCACAGGTTAAAAATGAGTTGCGTTCTAAAAAGTGCTCTGCACCGTGAACCTCCACACTGCTAGAGTCAGCAAGAGCGAGTCCAATTGCATTGGTGCCTCGTTGGTTTTCACTCCAGCTTGATCCTGGGTTTAATGAAACTTTATCGGCTCGGTCTAAAAAAATAGGGTCTCCCAAGGTGTGAACTAATATTCCTCGTCTATCGGCTAATACCACCATACTTTGAGTATCTTTTACCTGCTCGAATAAATATTCCATAATGGGCTTGCTATGGTTGATTAATTCTATGTTTCGAGTCAGGGTCTGCTGCAGTTCAGGTTGAGTGAGATGTTCGACGTAGGGCAGTCTGCCGTTAGGCATTAAGCCTGCCGCATGGCTTCGAGCCCAAGATTGCGAAAGTTGTTTAGGAACAGGCAGGGCATTGATGTCAGAGCCCGCTAATAATTTTTGGCGCGCTGACTTAATAATAGGTGCCGAGCAAATAGTATGCAGCGCCATAAGTATGTCTCCTCTGATTATTTTTATAAGATCAGTTTAGATGAATCTGAACTTAAATGGCGAAAACTAGAACATCATGTAGGAATGTGTTCCATTTTGTGACACTTTTTGTCAGTATGATTTTTCAAATTGTGACACTACGCCAAAAAATCAACAGAGTTTTTACCCTAGTAGTGGATCATTAATTATTAAAAACTTATATTAATCAATAAGTTAAACTTTTTATTTTAATTTAAAAAACTTGGCATGAATCTTGATACATAGATATTGCCATCAAGGCTTTATTTTTAAATTCACAACAATTGAAGTAGGGGACAAATCATGATTTATGCCAATCCAGGCGACGCTGGCGCAAAAGTGGAATATAAAAAACAATACGATAATTTTATTGGTGGCAAATGGACGGCCCCAGTAAAAGGTCAATATTTTGATGTTATTACACCAACAACCGGTAAAGTCTATACCCAAGCCGCTCGTTCAAGTGCAGAAGACATTGATTTAGCCATTGATGCTGCCCACGCAGCCAAAGTAGCTTGGGGTAAAACAGCCCCCGCTTCACGCGCCAATGTTTTGTTGCAAATCGCTGATCGCATTGATGCCAATTTAGAATTATTAGCCTATGCAGAAACAGTCGATAACGGCAAACCAATCCGTGAAACTTTGGCGGCTGACATCCCTTTAGCCTCTGATCACTTCCGTTATTTTGCTGGTTGTCTGCGTGCACAAGAAGGTGCTTTATCTGACATCGATGAAAACACAGTGGCTTATCATTTTCATGAGCCTTTAGGTGTGGTGGGCCAAATCATTCCTTGGAACTTCCCCATTTTAATGGCAGCCTGGAAATTGGCTCCTGCCTTGGCAGCTGGTAACTGTGTGGTTTTAAAACCAGCAGAATCAACTCCTATCAGTTTGTTAATTTTGATCGAATTAATTGCAGACCTTTTACCGGCTGGCGCATTAAACGTAGTGAATGGTTATGGTCGTGAGGCAGGTTTGCCCTTGGCTACTAGCAAACGTATTGCCAAAATTGCTTTTACAGGATCCACCTCTACCGGTCGTGTGATTGCTCAAGCAGCGGCCAACAACCTCATTCCAGCCACTCTAGAATTAGGTGGCAAATCACCTAACATTTTCTTCGCCGATATTGCAGACAAAGATGACAGCTTCTACGACAAAGCAATTGAAGGCTTGGTATTGTTTGCCTTTAACCAAGGTGAAGTTTGTACTTGCCCATCACGTGCTTTAATTCATGAGTCAATTTACGAAGACTTCATGGCAAGATGTATTGAGCGCATCAAAGCCATCAAGCAAGGCAACCCACTCGACACCGATACCATGATTGGTGCACAAGCTTCTAAAGAGCAAATGACGAAAATTGCTTCTTACCTAGAATTAGGTCGTCAAGAAGGTGCTGAAGTATTAGTGGGTGGTAATGTGGCACAAATGACTGGCGATTTAGCTGGTGGTTACTATATTGAGCCGACCGTATTTAAGGGTCACAATAAAATGCGTATTTTCCAAGAAGAGATTTTTGGACCAGTTTTAGCAGTGACTACCTTCAAAACTGAAGAAGAAGCCCTTGAATTAGCTAATGACACTTTATATGGCTTAGGTGCTGGCGTCTGGAGCCGTAACGGAAACGTGGCTTATCGTATGGGTCGTGCCATTCAAGCGGGTCGTGTATGGACGAACTGCTACCACGCTTATCCTGCACATGCTGCTTTTGGTGGTTACAAAGAGTCTGGCATTGGTCGTGAAACTCACAAAGTAATGTTAGATCACTACC